>NZ_BMVN01000010.1:0-271534 GCF_014650735.1 Streptomyces canarius | reverse complement strand
CACCAGGGCCTTGGGCAGGGTGTCGGTGTAGGGGCGCAGACGGCGCCCGGCGCCGGCCGCCAGCACGAGGCCGATCATGCGGTTTCTCCTTCGTCGTGTACGGCGGGTGCCCCGGCGGACACCCAGAAGCGGATGCTCTCGACGAGCACCACCAGGGCGACGGCCACGGCGAGGACGGTGAGCGCGACCTTGAACTGCGCGCCGGTGAGTACCGCGGCCAGAACGGCGACGAGCAGGGTCCGCCCCTCGTGCCCCCCGATGGCGCGCACCAGCCAGGCCGGGGGCGCTCCGGCGTTGCCGCGGATGCGGTACACCGTGTCGTAGTGATGGTAGGCGACGGCCGCCACCAGGCCGAAAGCCGCGGGAAGGGCCCCGTTCACGCCCGCTTTGCCGGCCAGCGCGAGGACGGTGCCGTACTCGGCGGCCCGGAAGAAGGGCGGGACGAGCCAGTCGAGGGCGCCCTTGAGGGGGCGGGCGACGGCGAGGGCCGAGGTCAGGACGTACACGACGGCGCCGGCGACCGGCAGCGGCCCGCCGAAGTCCGTGAGGGCCGAGCAGGCCACGACCACGGCGCCGCCGAGCAGGGCGACGGCGGGCACGGCGAGCCCGGGCAGTCCCTTGCGGGCCACGCGCCGCACGGCTCCGGCGAGCGGACCCGGGTCGGCGAGGTCGGCGAGGGCCTGCGCCGCCCGGTCGGTGCGCCGCGCCTTGCGGGTCACCGAGCGCAGCACCCGGCCCGCCGTGGTGTACGCCGCCGCGAAGGCGCAGCCGACGAGCAGGACGTAGAAGGTGATCCGGGGGGTGGTGACCGCGGTGAGGACCGCGATCATCGCCCAGCGCTCGCCGATCGGCAGCACGATCATCCGCCGCAGCCAGACGGTCCAGCCGACGCTGTCGAGCTTGTCGGAGAGGGCGGCGGTGGGGCTGGTGTTGGCGGTGGCGTCGTGGTTGGCCTCGGTGAAGGAGAAGTCGACCACGTGCCGGCAGGTCTGGAGGATCATCGCGCCGAGGGCGAGGGCCCACACGTCGTCGCCGCCGCGGGCGGCGCCGAGGGCGAGGCCGGCGTAGTAGGCGTACTCCTTGGCCCGGTCGAAGGTGGCGTCGAGCCAGGCGCCGAGGGTGGAGTACTTCAGGGCGTAGCGGGCGAGCTGGCCGTCGGTGCAGTCCAGGACGAAGGAGGCGATCAGCAGCACTCCGGCCGCGACGAAGCCGCCTCGGGTGCCGGTCGCCGCGCAGCCGGCCGCTATCAGGGCGGTGAGCAGCGAGGCCGTGGTGACCTGGTTCGGGGTCAGGCCGCGGCGGGCGCACCAGCGGGCGATGTAGCGCGAGTAGGGGCTGATGAAGAACGTGGTGAAGAAGCCGTCCCGGGACTTCACGGCCGACTTCAGGCGGACGGCCTCGTCGTCGACGGCGGAGACGGCCTGCCGGGCCTCGTTGCGGGCCTGCGGGTCGGCGGGCACGGCGGCGACCAGGCTGCCCAGCTCGGGCCGGTGCACGGCGCCGCCGTCGGCGTCGAGGGCGTCGGCGACGCGGTCGGCGAGGCTGTCCACGGCGAGCGAGGGGGCGCCGCCCCCGGCCGCGCGGACGGTGGCCGTACCGCCGGGCGCGGAGGTCTCGCGGGCCACGGCCCGGGTGAGCGCCGGCCGGGCGTCCGGCTGGGCGGTGACGGCACCGGGGACGGCTGCGACCGGGAAGCGCGGGTCGGTCAGGCCGAGGCGCAGCGCGTGGACGTGGCCGACGAAACGGGCGTCGACGAGGGCCACGCGCCGGCCGGCCGGCACGGCCGCGAGCAGGGACTCCGTCTCGGCGGCGTCGGCGGCCACGCGCACGTCGAAGCCGAGGGACCGCAGATCGTTCTCCAGTGACGATCCGGGGACCGGCTGACCGGTGACGATGGCGGTCGACAACCGAACTCACTCCCTGGGTGCCGGCGCGCGGGCGCCGGTCTCTTGCATGGTGGGGCGCCCTGCCTGCGGCACCCGGGCGGCATGTCGGCAGAGGGTATCGGATGGCCCGGAGCCGGTGTTCACCGGCCGTTCACGGTCCGGCCCACGGCGGCTGCCCCGGCCTTTGCCGCGATCATCATCGGGGATGCGGGGGCCGGCCCACAAACCCGTGGCGCAGACCCGGGCAACCGGGACACCGGGCCGTTCGGCATAGGGTGGACGACCATGACGTGGCTGATCACCGGCGGAGCCGGATACATCGGGGCGCATGTGGCACGGGCCATGGCGGGCGCCGGGGAGAGCGTCGTGGCGCTGGACGACCTGTCGGCCGCCGTGCCCGCGCGGCTCCCGGCCGAGGTGCCGCTGGTCCAGGGCTCGACGCTGGACGGGGCGCTGCTGAAGCGGGTCTTCGCGGAGTACGGCGTGACGGGCGTCGTCCATCTCGCGGCGCGCAAGCAGGTCGCTGAGTCGGTGGCCCAGCCCACCCGCTACTACCGGGAGAACGTGGGTGGTCTGGCCACGCTCCTGGACGCGGTGGCCGAGGCGGGCATCGACCGCCTGCTGTTCTCGTCGTCGGCGGCGGTGTACGGCAACCCGGACGTGGACCTGATCACCGAGGACACCCCGTGCGCCCCGGTGAACCCGTACGGCGAGACCAAGCTGGCCGGTGAGTGGCTGGTGCGGGCGGCCGGGCGGGCGCACGGAATCTCCACCGTGTGCCTGCGCTATTTCAACGTGGCGGGCGCGGCGGCGCCGGAGCTGGCGGACACGGGGGTGTTCAACATCGTGCCGATGGTCTTCGACCGGCTCACCCGGGACGAGGCCCCGCGCATCTTCGGCGACGACTACCCGACGCCGGACGGCACCTGTGTCAGGGACTACATCCACGTCGCCGATCTGGCGGAGGCCCACCTGGCGGCGGCCCGCCGGCTGGCCGCCGGGGACCTCACCGGTGATCTGACGCTGAACATCGGCCGGGGCGAGGGGGTCTCGGTGCGCGAGCTGATCACGGTCATCGGGGAGGTCAGCGGGGACCGCCGGGCGCCCGTGGTGGAGGACCGCCGCCCCGGCGACGCGCCGCGCGCGGTGGCCTCGGCCGAGCGTGCCGCCGAGGCGCTGGGCTGGCGGGCCCGGCGCGGGGTGCAGGAGATGATCGAGTCGGCGTGGGCGGGCTGGCGGCTGCACCACGGCAGCTGAGCGAGCCCCCCGGCCCCCTGACCTGCGGAACGTTTCCGCAGGTCACGGCACATGACAACGGTGTTCAGTGCCGCGTTGCCCCATACCCTCGCCCCGTAGTTCACTGGCTTACCTGGCAGCCACAGGGAAGGCGGTAGTCATGGGGGCAGGGCACGACCACGGGCACGCGCACTCCCACGCGCCGGCCACGGGTACGGCCACGGCCGCGTACCGGGGCCGGCTGAGGATCGCGCTGGGCATCACGCTCACGGTGATGGTCGTCGAGATCGCCGGCGGCCTGATCGCGGACTCGCTCGCGCTGATCGCGGACGCGGCGCACATGGCGACCGACGCGGTGGGCCTCGGCATGGCCCTGCTCGCCGTGCACTTCGCGAACCGCCCGGCGAGCACCAACCGCACCTACGGCTACGCCCGCGCCGAGATCCTCGCGGCCCTGGCCAACTGTCTGCTGCTGCTCGGTGTGGGCGGGTACGTCCTGTACGAGGCGGTCCAGCGGTTCATGGAGCCCGCGCAGACCCGGGGCGGCCTGATGGTCGTGTTCGGTCTGATCGGCCTGGTGGCGAACTCCATCTCGCTGGTGCTGCTGATGCGCGGGCAGAAGGAGAGCCTGAACGTGCGCGGCGCCTTCCTGGAGGTGGCCGCGGACGCGCTGGGCTCGGTGGCGGTGCTGATCTCGGCCGCGGTGATCCTGGCCACCGGCTGGCAGGCGGCGGACCCGGTCGCCTCGCTGGTCATCGGGCTGATGATCGTGCCGCGGACGCTGAAGCTGATGCGCGAGACGCTGGACGTGCTGCTGGAGGCGGCCCCCAAGGGCGTCGACATGGCGGACGTCCGGACGCACATCCTGGCCCTCGACGGCGTGGAGGACGTCCACGACCTGCACGCCTGGACGATCACCTCGGGCATGCCGGTGCTGTCGGCGCACGTGGTGGTCAGCTCCGAGGTGCTGAACGCCATCGGGCACGAGAAGATCCTGCACGAACTCCAGGGCTGCCTGGGCGACCACTTCGACGTGGAGCACTGCACCTTCCAGCTGGAGCCGGGCGGGCACGCGGAGCACGAGGCGCGGCTGTGCCACTGACCGTGCGCACTGCCGTTCGGCGCACCCCCGGACGGTTCCCCGCGGCCCGCTCCGGGCACGATGATCTACCGGGTCCGGCGCCCGGTGCCGCGCCGCGCGCGGACGTGCGGACGTGCCGGGAGTGCCGGATTCGTACGGCAGACTTGGGGTGCGAAGACCGAGGCGAAGGATGGGTATGCCGATCACACCTGCCACCGCGACGCACAGTTCGTCGGAGGGCACCGCAGAGGCGATTTTGCTGGAACTGGTCGACGAGAAGGGTGTGACGATCGGCACGGCGGAGAAGCTCGCCGCCCATCAGCCGCCCGGGCAGCTGCACCGGGCGTTCTCGGTGTTCCTCTTCGACGAGCAGGGCCGGCTGCTGCTCCAGCAGCGGGCGCTCGGCAAATACCACTCCCCCGGCGTGTGGTCCAACACCTGCTGCGGTCACCCGTACCCGGGCGAGGCGCCGTTCGCGGCGGCGGCCCGGCGCACGTACGAGGAGCTGGGCGTGTCGCCGTCGCTGCTCGCGGAGGCCGGCACGGTCCGTTACAACCACCCGGACCCCGCCTCCGGCCTGGTGGAGCAGGAGTTCAACCATCTGTTCGTCGGCCTGGTGCAGGCGTCGCTCGGGCCGGACCCGGAGGAGGTCGCCCAGGTCGCCTTCGTGACGGCGGCCGAGCTGGCCGAGCGGCACGCCCGGGAGCCGTTCTCGTCCTGGTTCATGACCGTCCTGGACGCCGCCCGCCCGGCGATCAGGGAACTGACGGGCCCGTCCGCCGGCTGGTAGCCGCCACGGCGGTGCGGCGGTCCCGTGGCCGGCAGGGGGCGGCCGGCGGGCGCTACGGCAGTGAGGGGGGCTTGAGCGGGAGCGCGGCCCAGATCACCTTGCCGCCGCTCGCGGTGTGCTCCACGTCGACCACTCCGCCCGCCTCCCGCGCCACCTCGCGGACCAGGAGGAGCCCCCGGCCGCCGGTCCGGCCGTGGTCGGCCTCCAGGGCCGTCGGCCGGTAGGGGTGGTTGTCCTCCACGGACACCCGCACCCACTCGGCTCCGACGGCCACCTCCACGGCCAGCACCGGCGACAGCAGCGCCGCGTGCCGGACCGCGTTGGTGACCAGCTCGGAGACGATCAGCAGCAGCCCGTGCACCAGGTCGTCGGAGACCGGCACCCCCTGGCGCAGCAGCAGGTCCCGCACCGCGTGCCGGGCCTGCGGGACCGAGGCGTCCACCGCGGCCGCGGTGAACCGCCAGACGCCTTCGTACGGCAGTGGATCCGGCGGCCCGTCGCCGCCCCCCGCTGGGCGCGGGCCGTCCTCGCGCCCGTGGTTGTCCATCGTCCGGTCGCCACCCTCGCGCTCGATTGTCACCACACGTCGAGTGTTGGTAACGATCCGCTCCGGTCCGGATGCCTGAACACAAGTCGGCAGGTATCGAACGGTTTCTGACCGACTCCGCATGACCTGGTCCCGGTCGGGACTGTTCCTGCTCCCCGGGCGCCGGTTCGCGAACTAGTCGGGTTGTCAGAGGCCGGCGCTACGATCCCCGCATGGAGCCCCAGCTGTCCCACCGGGTCACCGACTCCGTCACCACGGTGGTGATCCGTCATCCCGCCAAGCGCAACGCCATGACGACGGCGATGTGGCGGGCCCTCCCCCCGCTGCTGGACGCGCTGGCCCGTGATCCCGGGGTCCGCGCGCTGGTGCTCACCGGTGAGGGCGGGACCTTCTGCGCGGGTGCCGACATCTCCACGCTCCGGGACGCACCGGAGGAGGCACCGGCCCTCGCGGTGGCCGCCGAGGAGGCCCTGGCCGCGTTCCCCAAGCCGACCGTCGCCGCGGTGCGCGGCCACTGCGTGGGCGGCGGGGCGCAGCTCGCGGCGGCCTGTGACCTGCGGCTGGCGGAGGAGGGAGCGCTCTTCGGGGTGACGCCGGCGCGGCTCGGTGTCGTCTATCCGGCCTCCTCGACCCGGCGGCTGGTGTCCCTGGTCGGCCCGGCCACGGCCAAGTACCTGCTCTTCACGGCCGAGTTGATCGACGCCGGGCGGGCACTGCGCACCGGCCTGGTGGACGAGGTGCTGCCCGAGGGGGAACTGGACAAGCGCGTCGCGGAGTTGACCCGGATCCTGGTGTCCCGTTCGCAGCTCACCCAGGCCGCCGCCAAGGAGTTCGCCACCGGCCGCACCGACCGTGACGCCCACTGGGCCGCCCAGGCGCGCGGCAGCGGCGATGTGGCGGAGGGGGTCGCCGCGTTCCTGGAACGCCGGCAGCCGCGCTTCACCTGGAGCGTGTCCGCGTCGGGGTGAGGCTGCCCGCGGCACGCCACTTCTCGACGAGGCGCGGGCGCCTTCCCTGGTGGCGTCCGGGATGTCCGCGTGCCGCCCCGGGTTTCCCGTGCCGTTCGGAGGTACCCGGGGTGAGGACAGCCCGCGACGAGAGGAGACCGTCCCGTGTTCCGTGCCCTCGCAGACGTACTGCGGCAGATCGGCGGCGCCGTCGCCACGGTGGTGACGCTGCCGTTCCGGGCGCTCGCCCGGTTGTTCGGCGGAGCTTCGTCCTCCGCGCGGGGGAGCCGGGCCTGACGCCGGGCCCGGCGCCCCGCCGGGAGCCGCCCTGATCCCCGGTTGTCCGTGTCACCTGCCACAATTGCCGCGCAACCTCAGTGGAGAAGGCGGTACGGGATCGTGACGACACCCGGGTCCCTCGGAGCAGGGTCCATCGAAGGCAGGATCGCCGAGGAGCTCGGCGTACGGGAGCGGCAGGTGAAGGCCGCGGTGGAACTGCTCGACGGCGGTTCGACCGTGCCCTTCATCGCTCGCTACCGCAAGGAAGCGACCGAGATGCTCGACGACGCGCAGCTGCGCACGATCGAGGAGCGGCTGCGCTATCTGCGGGAGCTGGAGGAGCGGCGGACCGCGATCCTGGAGTCGGTGCGGGAGCAGGGCAAGCTCACCGAGGAGCTTCGGGCGCGGATCCTCGGCGCCGAGACGAAGGCGCGTCTGGAGGACATCTACCTCCCCTACAAGCCCAAGCGGCGCACCAAGGCGCAGATCGCCCGCGAGGCGGGCCTGGAGCCGCTTGCGGAGGGACTGCTGGGCGACCCGGCCGTCGAACCGCTGGCGGCTGCCGCCGCGTTCGTGGACGCCGACAAGGGCGTCGCCGATCCGCAGGCCGCGCTGGAGGGGGCGCGGGCGATCCTCACCGAGCGGTTCTCCGAGGACGCCGACCTGATCGGCGAGCTGCGCGAGCGCATGTGGGTGCACGGGCGGCTGGCCGCGAAGGTGCGGGAGGGCAAGGAGGAGGCGGGCGCCAAGTTCGCCGACTACTTCGACTTCGCCGAGCCGTTCACCGAGCTTCCCTCGCACCGGATCCTGGCGATGCTGCGCGGGGAGAAGGAGGAAGTCCTGGACCTCGTCCTGGAGCCGGAGGAGGCCACCGAGGGCCCGTCCTCGTACGAGGGGATCATCGCGTCGAGGTTCGGGATCGCCGACCGGGGCCGTCCGGCCGACAAGTGGCTGAGGGACACGGTCCGCTGGGCCTGGCGCACCCGCGTCCTGGTCCACCTCGGGATCGACCTGCGCCTCCGGCTGCGCACGGCCGCCGAGGACGAGGCGGTCAACGTGTTCGCGGCGAACCTGCGGGACCTGCTGCTGGCCGCCCCGGCCGGCACCCGTGCGACGCTCGGCCTGGACCCCGGTTTCCGCACGGGCGTGAAGGTCGCCGTGGTCGACGCGACCGGCAAGGTCGTCGCCACGGACGTGGTCTACCCGCACGTCCCGGCCAACAAGTGGGACGAGGCGCTCGCCAAGCTGGCGCGGCTCGCGAAGGAGCACGCGGTCGAGCTGATCGCGATCGGCAACGGCACGGCGTCCCGCGAGACCGACAAGCTCGCCGGTGACCTCATCACGAAGCACCCGGAGCTCAAGCTCACCAAGGTGATGGTGTCCGAGGCGGGCGCGTCGGTGTACTCCGCGTCGCCGTACGCCTCGCAGGAGCTGCCGGACATGGACGTGTCGCTGCGCGGCGCGGTCTCCATCGCCCGGCGCTTGCAGGACCCGCTGGCCGAGCTGGTGAAGATCGACCCGAAGTCGATCGGCGTCGGCCAGTACCAGCACGACCTGTCCGAGGTGAAGCTGTCCCGGTCGCTGGACGCGGTCGTGGAGGACTGTGTGAACGGCGTCGGCGTGGACGTCAACACGGCGTCCGTGCCACTCCTCGCACGGGTGTCGGGCATCTCGTCCGGCCTGGCGGAGAACATCGTCGCGCACCGGGACCAGAACGGTCCCTTCACCTCCCGTGCGGCGCTGAAGAAGGTGGCGCGGCTCGGCCCCAAGGCGTACGAGCAGTGCGCGGGCTTCCTGCGCATCCGCGGCGGCGACGACCCGCTGGACGCCTCCAGCGTGCACCCCGAGGCGTACCCGGTGGTGCGCCGCATGGTGAAGACCACGGGCCAGGAGGTGGCGTCCCTCATCGGCAACACGGGCGTGCTGCGCTCGCTGCGGCCGGCCGACTTCGTGGACGACACCTTCGGTCTGCCGACGGTCACCGACATCCTCAAGGAGCTGGAGAAGCCGGGCCGCGACCCGCGTCCCGCGTTCCGGACGGCCACCTTCAAGGAGGGCGTGGAGAAGATCTCCGACCTGTCCGCCGGGATGGTCCTGGAGGGCGTGGTCACCAACGTGGCCGCCTTCGGCGCGTTCGTGGACGTCGGTGTCCACCAGGACGGTCTGGTGCACGTGTCGGCGATGTCGAAGTCGTTCGTCAAGGACCCGCGCGATGTCGTGAAGCCCGGCGACATCGTCAAGGTGAAGGTCCTGGACGTCGACATCCCGCGCAAGCGGATCGCGCTGACGCTGCGCCTGGACGACGAGGCCGCCCCGCAGGGCCAGGGCGGCGGCCGGCAGCAGCGCGGCGGTGCCCGTCCGCCGCAGCAGCGGCAGGGCGGCGGCCAGCGGCAGGGCCGCGGCGGCGGTGACCGCGGCGGCCGACAGGCCCCGGCACCGGCCAACAGCGCGATGGCGGACGCGCTGCGCCGCGCGGGCCTGCTGGACCCGAAGAAGCGCTGACGGACGGGGTGGGACCGGGCGGGCCGAGCCGCCCGGTCCCACCCCGCACACCCCGGCCGGCGTCGCGCCCCACCGGTCCTGAGCCCTGTCGTCGAACTCCCGTCCGCGCGCGGCGACGGGACCTAGCGCTCCGTCACCTTCCCGTCGGCCGCCTCCAGGCGGCGGGTCACCCGGACCGCGTCCAGCATGCGCCGGTCGTGGGTGACCAGCAGGAGGGTGCCCGTGTAGCCGTCGAGGGCCGACTCCAGCTGCTCGATGGCCGGCAGGTCGAGGTGGTTCGTCGGCTCGTCCAGGACGAGGAGGTTGACGCCCCGGCCCTGGAGCAGGGCGAGCGCGGCGCGGGTGCGTTCGCCCGGGGAGAGGGTGGCGGCCGGGCGCAGCACATGGCCGGCCTTCAGGCCGAACTTGGCCAGGAGGGTGCGGACCTCCGCCGGTTCGGTGTCGGGGACGGCGGCGCAGAACGCGTCGAGCAGGGTCTCGGGGCCGTGGAACAGCCCCCGGGCCTGGTCGACCTCGCCGACCAGGACCCCGGAGCCGAGGGCCGCGTGCCCGGAGTCGAGCGGGACGCGGCCCAGCAGCGCGCCGAGCAGCGTGGACTTCCCGGATCCGTTGGCCCCCGTCACCGCGATCCGGTCCCCCCAGTCGATCTGCAACGAGACCGGGCCGAAGGTGAAGCCGCCGCGCCGGACCTCGGCGTCCCGCAGCGTCGCCACGACCGCGCCCGAGCGCGGCGCGGACGCGATCTCCATCCGCAGCTCCCACTCCTTGCGCGGCTCCTCCACCACGTCCAGGCGCTCGATCATGCGCTGGGTCTGCCGGGCCTTGGCGGCCTGCTTCTCACTGGCCTCGCTGCGGAACTTGCGGCCGATCTTGTCGTTGTCGTTGCCGGCCTTGCGACGGGCGTTCTTCACGCCCTTGTCCATCCAGGTGCGCTGCATCTGGGCGCGGTCCTGCAACGCCGCCTTCTTGTCGGCGTACTCCTCGTACTCCTCGCGGGCGTGCCGGCGGGCCACCTCCCGCTCCTCCAGGTAGGCGTCGTAACCGCCGCCGTACAGGTTGATCTGCCGCTGGGCGAGGTCGAGTTCGAGCACCTTGGTGACCGTGCGGCTGAGGAACTCGCGGTCGTGGCTGACGACGACCGTGCCCGCGCGCAGTCCGGTGACGAACCGTTCCAGACGCTCCAGGCCGTCGAGATCGAGGTCGTTGGTGGGCTCGTCCAGCAGGAAGACGTCGTAGCGGGACAGCAGCAGGGACGCGAGGCCGGCGCGGGCCGCCTGGCCGCCGGAGAGGGCGGTCATCGGCTGGTCCAGGTCCACGGCGAGGCCGAGGGAGTCGGCGACCTCCTCCGCGCGCTCCTCCAGGTCGGCGCCGCCCAGGCCGAGCCAGCGCTCCAGGGCGGCGGCGTAGGCGTCGTCGGCGCCGGGCGCGCCGTCGACCAGCGCCTGGGTGGCCTCGTCCATGGCCCGCTGGGCCTCGGCGACCCCGGTGCGGCGGGCCAGGAACTCCCGGACGGTCTCCCCCGGCCGGCGCTCCGGCTCCTGCGGCAGGTGGCCGACGGTCGCGGCCGGCGGGGACAGCCGCAGTTCGCCCTCCTCGGGCGGGGTGAGTCCGGCGAGCATCCGCAGCAGGGTCGACTTTCCCGCGCCGTTGGCACCGACCAGCCCGATCACGTCGCCGGGCGCGACGACCAGGTCGAGCCCGGAGAACAGGGAGCGGTCGCCATGTCCGGCGGCGAGGTTCTTGGCAACGAGGGTGGCAGTCATCAGGACGCCGATCCTAACGGCGGCACGCGCACGTCCCCGCCACGTTCTCCGCCGGTCACCGGGGCGGGCCCCGGGCTGACGGAGCCGGCCGCGCAGGACCTATCGTCCTGGCGTGGACAGTGAGCCGAGTGACGAAGTGATCGTGGTCGGGAGCGGGATCGCCGGGCTGACGACGGCCGTGCTGCTGGCCGAGTCGGGCCGGCGCGTGCGGGTGTGGACGCGGGAGCCGGCCGAGCGGACGACCTCGGCGGTCGCCGGCGGTCTGTGGTGGCCGTACCGCATCGAACCGGAGCCGCTGGCGGGCGCGTGGGCGCTTCAATCCCTGACGGTGTACGAGGAGCTGGCGGACCGGCCGGAGGAGACGGGGGTGCGTCTGGTCGACGGGGTGCACCACGGGGCCCGGCTGGACGAGCTGGGCTCGTGGGCGGGCCGGGTGCCGGGGCTGCGGGCGGTGGCCGAGGGGCTGGCGGCACGGCTGCCGGTGATCGACATGCCGGTGCATCTGGCCTGGCTGCGGCAGCGCCTGGCGGAGGCGGGGGGCACCGTGGAGGTCCGCGAGGTGACCGACCTGACCGCCGTGCCCGCCCCCGTGGTGGTCAACTGCACGGGGCTCGGGGCCCGCTCCCTGGTGCCGGACCCGGCGGTGCGGCCGGTGCGCGGGCAACTGGTCGTGGTGGAGAACCCGGGCGTCACGAGCTGGTTCACCTCGGTCGACCACGCCTCGGCCGCGTCCGTCTACTTCATCCCGCAGCCGGGCCGGCTGCTCCTGGGCGGCACGGCCGAGGAGGACGACTGGTCCCTGGAGCCGGACCCGGCCACGGCCGAGGCGATCGTCGCCCGCTGCGCGGCCGTCCGGCCGGAGATCGCCGGCGCGCGGGTCCTCGCGCACCGGGTGGGACTAAGGCCGGCCCGGGAGGCGGTACGGCTGGAGCGGCGGCCCCTCCCGGACGGCCGCGTCCTGGTGCACAACTACGGTCACGGCGGCGCCGGCGTCACGGTGGCGTGGGGCTGCGCGAGGGAGGCGGCCGGGTTGGCCTTTCCGACGACCTGAGCCGGCGGTCGGCAGGGGCCGAGGTGGGACCCCCGGCCCCGAGCATGCGAACGCGCGGCACTGCAACCCCCAAGGGGCGCGTTCGCGACCAGCCCACGACGACCCGCAGCCGGACCGGAGGGCCAGCCGCCCCGGACCGGTGCCGCGGTGGGCCGCGGTGGCGGAAACGTCAGCCCACCGGAACGTGCCGGACGGTGCCCGGTGCCCCGACGCCGTCCAGAACCCTCGGCGCGGGCGCCCCGGCGCTGCCTGACGTGGCCCGGACGAACGCCCCCGCGCCGCCCACCAACGGCACCGTCGCCGTCGTGCGGGACAGGTCCACGGTGAGCGTCGGCCGGCTGGACGGAGGATCGATGAGGTCCTTGTCCGTCCCGGCGATGATCAGGGCCAGCCGGTGCCCCGCCGGGACGACGTGGTCGGTGGCCGCGAGGTCCAGGGCGATGGTGTACGCCCTGCCCGGCGTCAGCGGCACGCCCCGGGCCGGCCAGGCGTAGTGGCCGAGGTCGGCCCAGCCCCGGCTGACCACGGTGTAGTCGACGGCGGCCGTCTTCGCCGCGGTCTCCTTGAAGCAGGCGCTGTCCCCGGCCGTGCTCCCGCCCCAGCAGCTGCGCTCGGTGAGGGTGGTGATGCCCTCGGCGCGGTCGGCGTAGTCGCGGACGGTGTCCGGGCCGACGTCGACCAGCACGGCGGACAGATGGGCGGAGCCGGTCGTCGGAGTCGCGGTGACCGTGACCGTGGAGGAGCCGGACAGGCGCAGGTCCCGGGTGAGCGGCGCCGTGAGGAAGCCGGCCTTCTCGGGTGTGGCCGCGGTGAGGTGCGCGGCCCAGTCGGTCTCGCTCAGCGCCGGGTCGTCCGTGAAGCTCTCGGTGCCGGTGCCCGGACGCGGGCCGAGGATGCCGACGCCGGCCTGGCCGCCGGCGGCCGGGTGCAGGACGGCGGTGCGGGTGCCGCGCGGGGGCCAGGCGGCGGAGGTGACCCACTGGTCGGGGTGGCGTTCGATGTCGGCCATCGGCTCGCGGTCGATGCCGTTGTCGTAGCCGAGGAGTTCGTGGTCGAACCAGCGGTGCAGGGTGTCGACCCAGGCGCCGCGCCGGTAGTCGAAGGGGTCGACGTGCCCGGTCTGGGAGAGCCAGATCTTGCGCTCCACACCGTGCCGGGCGAGGGCGTCCCACCACTGGCCGAAGTGCTTGGTGCGGACGTTGAGGTCCTGCGTGCCGTGCACCAGGAACACGCTGGCGCGCACCTTCGCCGCGTCCTTGACGTAGTCCCGCTCGGTCCACAGCGGGGTCCAGTCGCCGCTGCGCGGGCTGCCGTCGGCGAGCTTCTGCCGCACGGCCGCGCAGTGGGCCTGCGCGTCGGCGCTCTCGACGTAGCCGGCCAGTTCGTCGGGGCCGCCCTCGTAGAGCGGGGCGCCCTGCGCGAAGTAGTAGTCGTACCAGGAGGAGATCGCGCTGATCGGGACGATCGTCCTCAGGCCCTTGACGCCGGTGGCGGCGACGCCGTTGGCGATGGTGCCGTCCCAGCTCTTGCCGATCATGCCGGTTCTGCCGTTGGTCCAGCCGGCCGTCACCGGCGTGTCGCCCGTACGGCTGGTGTAGGCCCGGGCGCGGCCGTTCAGCCAGTCGACCACGGCCTTCGCGGACAGGACGTCGGACCGGCCGCCGACGTCGACGCAGCCGTCGGAGCGGTTGGTGCCGGCGAGGTCGACGCCGACGAAGGCGTAACCGCGGGGCACGAAGTAGTTGTCGTAGAACAGCGGCATCTGCACGACGTGGCCCTGGGCGTCGTACGTCTTGCGCTGGCTCTCGTTGCCGCGCCCGCAGCAGGAGTAGTAGGGGCTGGCGTCCATGACGACCGGCACCTTGCGGCCCTGCCGGGCGGGTTCGGCGGGCCGGACGATGTCGGCGGCGACGCGGTCGGTCCGTCCGTCGCCGTCCTCGTCGAGGCCGGTGTCCACCCACACGGACTCGCGCACGGCGTCGGCGTAGGAGTAGACGGGTCTGCTCTCCTGCGGCCCGGCGGCCCGGGCGGCGGCCGGGGTGAGGAAGGTGGCCGTCAGGGCGGCGACGGCAGCGGTGACGAGCGTTCTCCGGATCGTGGAGCGCGTGCGTTTCGGCATGCGCGGACGGTACCCCCGTCAACGCCCGTACAGAAGAAGGCTTTCCGGTGCGCGTGACGGCTGAATGGCGATCGTGTGACAGAAGGGGCCATGGACAGGTCAGTGACCACAGGGACTGAATAGGATCCGAACAGATCTCCGAACAGACGCACCGTCCCTACGACTTGGAGCTGACGTGCACCGCAGAATCATCGCACCGGGCGCGCTCGCGGCGGCCTCCCTCCTGCTGGCGATCCCGGCATCGGCCGCGAGTTACTCCCCCGGCGCACCGGGCATCGGCGACCCCTACTACCCGTACTACGGCAACGGCGGCTACGACGTCGCGCACTACGACCTGAGGCTCCAGTACCAGCCGAAGACGGACGAGTTGCAGGGCACGGCGACGATCCTGGCGAAGACCACCCAGGACCTGTCCAGCTTCGACCTGGACTTCCTGCTGGACGTGAGCGAGGTGCGGGTCAACGGCGCCAAGGCGTCCTTCACGACGTCCGGCCAGCACGAACTGGTCGTCACCCCCAAGACCCCGCTGGCCAAGGGCACCGCGATCACGGTCGTGGTCCGCTACAGCGGGGTGCCGTCGACGAAGAGCGCCTACGGCTTCTCCACCTGGCACCGCACGCCGGACGGCGCGGTGGCCGCCGACGAGCCCGAGGCCGCCTGGTGGTGGTTCCCGAGCAACGACCACCCGAGCGACAAGGCCACCTACGACGTGTCGGTGGCCGTGCCGGACGGCACCCAGGCCATCTCCAACGGCACGCTCCAGTCGACCAGTTCGAAGCTGGGCTGGACCCGCTACAACTGGCGGCAGAACAAGCCGCAGGCGACCTATCTGACCACGCTCGCGCTCGGCCGGTTCGACATCACCACCAGCACCTCCGACGGCGGCGTGCCCGTCGTCAACGCCTACAGCAAGGACCTCGGCGACAACGACGGGGCCGCTCGGGCCAGCGTGGAGCGCACCGGTGAGATCGTGGACTGGCTGAGCGACTACTTCGGGCCGTACCCGTTCGGTTCGGCGGGCGGCTACGTGCCGAACACCACCACCGGCTACGCGCTGGAGACGCAGACCCGCGTCTACTACAGCCCGCGTCAGTTCGCGAACGGCTCCAACACCTCGGTGGTCGTGCACGAGCTGGCCCATCAGTGGTACGGCGACGACGTGTCGGTCAAGGGCTGGAAGGACATCTGGATCAACGAGGGCTTCGCCCGGTACGCGCAGTGGCTGTGGTCCGAGCACGAGGGCGAGGGCACCACGCAGGAACTCGCCGACTACGTCTACGCCTCGCACCCGGCCGACGACGCCTTCTGGACGGTGAAGCCCGGCGATCCGGGCCCGGACGAGCAGTTCGGTGCCGCCGTCTACGACCGGGGTGCCCTCGCCATCCAGGCGCTGCGCAACGAGATCGGTGACGACGCCTTCTTCGCGATCCTGAAGGGCTGGCCGAAGGAGTACGCCTACGGCAACGCCTCGGTCGCCGACTTCCAGAAGTACGCCGAGCGGGTGTCCGGCAAGCCGCTGGCCGCGCTGTTCGACACCTGGCTGTTCCAGCCGGAGAAGCCGGCGTCGCCGGCGGTCCGGGGCCTGGCGAAGACGGGTACGGCGGTGGAGCGGCCGAAGTCCTGGAAGAAGATCGAGGCGACGAACGCCGTCCACGGGCACTGAGCGGGGCCCGCGGGCCCGGCACCCCGGCGCCTCAGCGGCTCGGTTCCGACGCCTCTCGCAGCAGCTCGTCCCGGCCTATCGCGTCCGCGCGGGTGGCCGGGACAGTGCACGCGTAGGCGCCCGCGACCGCGCCGTACCGGGCGCATCGCCGGGGTGGCTCGCCGCTCAGCCGGCCGTAGAGGAACGCGGCGGCGAAGGCGTCGCCCGCGCCGTTGGAGTCCACCACCGGCGCGGGCGGGGTCACCGCCGGTATCCGGGTCAGCTCGCCGTCGGCCAGCAGCAGGGCGCCCTCCGCTCCGGCGGTGGCGACGACGGTCCCGGCCCGCCCGCGCTCGGCGATGCGCCGCATGGTCCGCTCGGGGTCGGTCAGGTTCGCGGCCGACAGGAAGACGACGTCGGCCGCGAACGCGAACGGCTCGTGGTACGGGTTCTCGCCGTCCCAGTCGTGCAGGTCGGTGGAGAACGGCCGGCCCGTCTCGCGCAGGACCGGCAGGGCGTGGGCGCAGGGCTGGGTGATGGTCACGTGCACATGCCGGCTCGCGGCGGCCAGCGCGCGCAGGCGGCCCTCGGGGAAGCGGTCGTCGGGGTGGGCGCGGCTGGTGTCGTACAGGGACAGCCGGCGGCCGTCCGGGCCGACGAGATTGACCGCGCGCTTGGTGCCGGCCGGCTGGGGCAGAGCGGTGAGGGCGATGCCGTGCTCGCGGTGCAGGGCGCGCACGAGGTCGCCCTCGGGGTCGTCGCCGAGCAGGTCGAGGTGGTGGGTGCGCAGTCCGAGCCTGGCCAGTCCGAGGGCGACGAAGTCGCCGGTCTGGCCCGCGCGGGTGCGGATCCCCGAGTCGATCATGTAGCTGTCGGCGTACGGCAGGGGAAGCTCGGGGACCGGGATGATCGTGTCCACACCGGCCCCGCCCAGCACCAGTACGTCGGTCGTGTCCGTTCGCCCGGTCATCCCGCGTCCTCCCCCTCCGCGCGCCCCCTCCGGGACGCCCCCCCCGACGGCACGGTGGCGTCCTGCCGGAGCCGCGTGATCTCCGGTACGACGCCACCGTACGCGATGCCACCGACAGTGGCGCCGGACCGCTGTTTCTACAGCTCGGTCAGCTCCTGGCCGGTGCTGTCCGCCACCCGGCGGCGGACGCCGAACCAGCCGGCGACCAGCATGACGGCGATCACCGGGAGGAGCAGCAGGGTCTTGCGGCCGACCTCGGCGTCGTTCCACATCATGCCGAGGCAGACCAGCAGGAACACCACGGTGGCGATCTCCGTGACCGGGCTGAACTTCAGCTGGAAGTGCGGCCGGGTCACCAGGCCCGCGCGGGCGCGGCGGACGAAGACCAGGTGGCAGACCATGATGATCACCCAGGTGCTGATGATGCCGAGCGAGGCGACGTTCAACACGATCTCGAAGGCCTGGCTGGGGACCAGGTAGTTCAGGCCGACACCGAGCACGCAGACCGCACAGGTCAGCAGGATGCCGCCGTAGGGCACCTGGCTGCGGTTCATGCGGGCCGTGAACTTCGGCGCCGAGCCGGCCATGGCCATCGAGCGCAGGATGCGGCCGGTGGAGTACAGGCCGGAGTTGAGCGAGGACATGGCGGCGGTCAGCACGACCAGGTTCATCACGTCACCGGCCGCCGGGACGCCGATCTTGGACAGCACGGTCACGAACGGGCTCTGGTCGGCGGAGTACACCGAGCCGGGCAGCAGCAGGGCGAGGAGCACGACCGAGCCGACGTAGAACAGACCCACACGCCACATGATCGAGTTCACCGCGCGCGGGACCACCTTCTCCGGCTCGGCGGTCTCGCCGGCGGCCACGCCGACCAGTTCCAGGGCGGCGTACGCGAAGATCACGCCCTGCATGACCAGGACCACCGGCATCAGGCCGTGCGGGAAGACACCGCCGTGGTCGGTGATGACCCCGAGGCCCGGCTTGCTGCCGCCGACGTCGTGGTGGGTCGCCAGCAGGAAGACGCCGATCAGCATGAAGCCCACGAGGGTGGCGACCTTGATGATCGCGAACCAGAACTCCATCTCGCCGAAGATCTTCACCGAGATCAGGTTCACGGCGAGGACGACCGCGAGGGCGATCAGCGCCAGCAGCCACTGCGGGATGGACGTGAACATGCTCCAGTAGTGCGTGTAGAGCGCGATCGCGGTGATGTCGGCGATGCCGGTGGTCGACCAGTTCAGGAAGTACATCCAGCCGGCGACATAGGCGCCCTTCTCGCCGAGGAACTCGCGCGCGTACGACACGAAGGAGCCGGAGGAGGGCCGGTACAGGACCAGCTCGCCCAGGGCCCGGACGACGAAGAACGCGAAGACACCGCAGACCAGGTAGGCCAGGGCGAGTGCCGGGCCCGCGTTGTGCAGGCGTCCGCCGGCGCCCAGGAAGAGGCCGGTGCCGATGGCGCCGCCGATGGCGATCATGTTGATGTGGCGGGCCTTGAGGTCCTTGCTGTAACCGGCGTCGCCCGCGTCCGCGGGCGTCCGGGCCACCTGGGGGTGGGTAGTGGCCTGTGCCGATTCCACGGCTTCCTTGCTCACGGGTGGTTTCACTTCCTGGTACGCCCGGACCTCATGGGCCCGGGGTTCGAGCAGGTCTTGGCCCGCACCACCCTCGTGCCGCGGTACAGACCAAGGCAGCAGCTTCCCAGGAGGACCGTCCGGCATGCGATGGTCCAGGTCACAGAGCGGTTCTTCTCACAGGGTCCTCACGGCGTCGCCCCGGGTTTCACACCATTGGTGAGACAGCGATACTGCTGCACATGACGACCGACCCCGGCGAGCCCACCCTGACGATCGACGAGCTGGCCGCGCGGGCGGGCGTCACGGTGCGCACGGTCCGCTTCTACGGCACCAAGGGGCTGCTGCCGCCGCCGGTCATCGGCCCGCGCCGGGTGGGCCACTACGGCCGGGAGCACCTGGCCCGGCTGGAGCTGATCGAGGAGATGCAGCACCAGGGCATGACCCTCGCGGCGATCGAACGGCATCTGCGGCAGCTGCCGGCCGACCTCGGTCCGCACGATCTGGCGATCCACCGGGCGGTGGTCGCCTCCTGGGCGCCGGACACCGTCGAGACCGTGTCCCGCGCGGAGCTGGAGCGGCGGGCGGGGCGCCGGCTGGCCGGGGAGGACGTGGACCGGCTGGCCGCGATGAACGTCGTGACGCGGGACGGGGAGTCCTACCGCGTGGACTGCGGTCTGCTGCGGCTCGCGGTGCGGCTCCTCGACGTACCGCTGTCGCAGGAGACCATCCTGGCCGCCCGGACCGTTCTGACCGGCCACGCGCGCGCGGCGGCCCACGAGCTGTCGGACCTGCTGCGGCAGGCCGTCGCCGAACGCGACACACGGGACGTGAAGTCGCTGTCGGCCCATATGCACCCGCTCGTGGTGCAGGCGCTGCTCACCACCTTCCAGCGGTCGCTGAAGGAGGAGCTGCGCCAGTGGCTGGACGGCGCGGCGGACCGGGAGGCCCCGTCCGGGGGCACGGCGGCCCCGGGAGCGGGGTCCCGGGGCACGCCGTCCGGCTGAGGCGCGTCAGCGGGCGTCGGTGAACGTCTCCCCGTTCCCGGCCTTCGCCACGAGCAGCGCGGGCGGGGCGAACCGCTCGCCGTACCGCTCGGCCAGCTCCCGCGCGCGGGCCACGAATCCGGGCAGGCCCCCTTCGTACCCGTTGATGTACTGGAGCACACCGCCGGTCCAGCCGGGGAAGCCGATGCCGAGGATCGAGCCGATGTTGGCGTCGGCGACGGAGGTCAGGACGCCCTCTTCGAGGAGGCGTACGGTGTCGAGCGCCTCCGCGAAGAGCATGCGCTCCTGCATGTCCCGGAACGGGATCTCGTACCCGGGCCTGGTGAAGTGCTCGCGCAGGCCCGGCCAGAGCCCGGCCCGCTTGCCGTCCTCGGTGTAGTCGTAGAAGCCGGCGCCACCGCTGCGGCCGGTGCGGCCGAACTCGTCGACCATGCGGTCGATGACCGCCTCCGCCGGGTGCGCCGTCCAGGTGCCGCCGGCCTCCTCCACGGCCCGCTTCGTCTCGCCCCGGATCTTGCGCGGCAGGGTGAGGGTCAGCTCGTCCATGAGGGACAGCACCTTGGCCGGGTAGCCGGCCTGGGCGGCGGCCTGCTCCACGGAGGCGGGCTCGACGCCCTCGCCGACCATGGCGACGCCCTCGTTGATGAAGTGGCCGATCACCCGGGAGGTGAAGAAGCCGCGGGAGTCGTTGACGACGATCGGCGTCTTGTTGATCTGCCGGACCAGGTCGAAGGCGCGTGCGAGGGTCTCCTCGCCGGTGCGCTCGCCCTTGATGATCTCGACCAGCGGCATCTTGTCGACCGGCGAGAAGAAGTGCAGTCCGATGAAGTCGGTCTGGCGCTGCACGCCCTCGGCGAGGGTGGTGATGGGCAGCGTGGAGGTGTTGGAGCACAGCAGCGCGTCGGGGTCGACGACGGCCTCGATCTCCTGGAACACCTTGTGCTTGAGGGCGGTGTCCTCGAACACGGCCTCGATGACCGCGTCACAGCCGGCGAGGTCGGCCACCTCGGCGGTGGGGGTGATCCGGGCGAGCAGCGCGTCCGCCTTCTCCTGGCTGGTACGGCCCCTGGCGACGGCCTGGGCGCACAGCTGCTCGGAGTAGCCCTTGCCCTTGACGGCCGCTTCCAGGGAGACGTCCTTGAGGACGACGTCGATGCCCGCGCGGGCGCACGCGTAGGCGATGCCGGCGCCCATCATGCCGGCGCCGAGGACGGCCACCCTGCGGACCTGGCGGGGCTCGACGCCCCCCGGGCGGTTGGCGCCGGAGTTGACCGCCTGGAGGTCGAAGAAGAACGCCTGGATCATGTTCTTCGAGGTCTGCCCGGCGGCCAGTTCCACGAAGTAGCGGGCCTCGATGACCTGGGCGGTCTCGAAGTCGACCTGGGAGCCCTCGACGGCGGCGGCGAGGATGTTGCGCGGCGCCGGGTAGGGGGCGCCGCCCGTCTGCTTGCGCAGGTTGGCCGGGAAGGCGGGCAGGTTGGCGGCGAACTTCGGGTTGGCCGGGGTGCCGCCGGGGATCCGGTAGCCCGGCTTGTCCCAGGGCTGCCGGGACTCGGGGTTCGCGTCGATGAAGGCCCGGGCCTTGGCGAGCAGTTCCTCGGGGGTGGCGGCGACCTCGTGGACGAGGCCGTTCTCCTGGGCGCGCCGCGCGTTGTACTGCCGGCCCTGGAGGAGCACCTTCAGCAGGGCGTCCGCGATGCCCAGCAGCCGCACGGTACGCACGACTCCGCCGCCGCCGGGGAGCAGGCCGAGGGTGACCTCGGGACAGCCGATCTTGGTGCCGGGGGTGTCCAGGGCGACCCGGTGGTGGCAGGCGAGGGCCAGTTCGTACCCGCCGCCGAGGGCCGCGCCGTTGATGGCGGCGACGACCGGCTTGCCGAGGGTCTCGATGCGGCGCAGGTCGCGCTTGATGGCGAGGCCGCCGTCGAACAGCTCCTGTGCGGTCTCGGGCGTGACCCGGATCAGGTCGCGCAGGTCGCCGCCCGCGAAGAAGGTCTTCTTCGCGGAGGTGAGGATGATGCCGCGGATGTTCTCCCGCTCCGCCTCCAGCCGGTCGGTGATCACGGCGAGGGAGTCGCGGAACGCCTGGTTCATGGTGTTCGCGGACTGGTTCGGGTCGTCCAGGACGAGGGTGACGACACCGGTGTCGTCCTGCTCCCAGCGGATGGTGGTGCTCTCGGTCATGACAGTCGTCTCCGTAGAAGTCTTCGGGGCGCTTGGTTCCGCGGGGAGTTCAGACGCGTTCGACGATGGTGGCGATGCCCATGCCGCCGCCGACGCAGAGGGTGGCGAGGCCGTAGCGCTTGTCCTGGCGCTCCAGTTCGTCGACGAGCGAGCCGAGGATCATGGCGCCGGTGGCGCCGAGCGGGTGGCCGAGGGCGATGGCTCCGCCGTTGACGTTGACCTTGTCCAGGGACAGGCCCATGTCCTTCACGAAGCGCAGCACGACCGCGGCGAACGCCTCGTTGATCTCGACCAGGTCGATGTCGTCGATGGTGAGACCGGCCTTCGCCAGGGCCTTGCGGGTGGCGGGGGCGGGGCCGGTGAGCATGATGGTCGGCTCGGAACCGGAGACGGCCGCGGCGACGATCCGCGCGCGGGGGGTGAGGCCGTAGCGCTCGCCGACCTCCTGGGAGCCGATCGCGACGAGCGAGGCGCCGTCCACGATCCCGGAGGAGTTGCCGGCGTGGTGGACGTGGTCGATCTTCTCCACCCAGTGGTACTTCTGGAGGGCCACGGCGTCGAAGCCGCCCAGGTCGCCGATGTCCGCGAAGGAGGGCTTCAGCGTGGCCAGGGAGTCGGCGGTGGTGCCGGGGCGCATGTGCTCGTCGTGGTCGAGGACGACCAGGCCGGTGCGGTCCTTGACGGGGACCACGGACTTCTCGAAGCGGCCCTCCTTCCAGGCGGTGGCGGCGCGCTCCTGGGACAGGGCCGCGTACTCGTCGACGTCCCGGCGGGAGAAGCCCTCGATGGTGGCGATGAGGTCGGCCCCGATGCCCTGCGGCACGAAGTTGACGGCGAGGTTGGTCATCGGGTCGTTGAACCAGGCGCCGCCGTCCGAGGCCATCGGGACCCGGGACATGGACTCGACACCACCGGCGAGGACCAGGTCCTCCCAGCCCGCGCGGACCTTCGCGGCGGCCAGGTTGACGGCCTCCAGACCGGAGGCACAGAAGCGGTTCTCCTGGACGCCCGCTACCGTGTCGGGCAGTCCGGCGGCGAGGGCGGCGATCCGGGCGATGTCCGAGCCCTGGTCGCCGACGGGGCCGACGACGCCGAGCACGATGTCGTCGATGGCGGCCGGGTCGAGGCCGGGGAAGCGGGCGCGGATCTCGTGGATGAGGCCGACGACCAGGTCGATGGGCTTCGTGCCGTGCAGGGCGCCGTTCGCCTTGCCGCGGCCGCGCGGGGTGCGGATCGCGTCGTACACGTACGCTTCGGTGCTCACTGGTGTGCCTTTCGGGAGGGTGGGCCGAGCGGGGTGGGCGGGGTCAGCCGCCGTCGGTGACCCGGTCGGCGGGGTCGTCGGGGTCGTCGGTCGGGGGTGCCGGCAGGCCCCAGTCCCGGGCGACCGCGGCGGTGTCCGCGCCGGGCCGGGCGGGGCCGGTGCGGACGGCGGTGGGGGTCGCGGAGAAGCGGGGGGCGGGGGCGGGCTGGGTGATGCCGCCGTGGTCGGTGAAGGTGCCGCGCGCGGCCAGGTGCGGGTGGGCCGGCGCCTCGCGCAGGCTGAGCACGGGCGCCACACAGGCGTCGGTGTCCGCGAAGACGGCCGTCCACTCCGCCCGGGTGCGGGACTTGAAGGCGGCGGCGATCCGTTCGCGCAGCTCGCCCCAGCGGGTCCAGTCCTTGCGGGCGGGCGCCAGGTCGTCCAGGCCGAGCAGGCGCAGGAAGTCGGCGTAGAACTTGCCCTCCAGGGCGCCCACCGCCATGTACCCGCCGTCGGCGGTCTCGTAGGTGCCGTAGTAGGGACAGCCGCCGTCCAGGAGGTTGGCGGCGCGGCGGTCCTGCCAGCCGCCGGCGGCGAGCATGCCGTGGATCATCGCGGACAGATGGGCCGTGCCGTCCACGATGGCCGCGTCGACCACCTGGCCGGTGCCGGTCGCGCGCGCGTGGTGCAGGGCGGCGAGGACGCCGACGACCAGGTAGAGGGAGCCGCCCGCGTAGTCCCCGAGGAGGTTGGCGGGCACCGCCGGGGGTTCGTCCGGGCGGCCGATCATGCCGAGGGTGCCGGTGAGCGCGATGTAGGCGATGTCGTGGCCGGCGCGCTGGGCGAGCGGGCCGTCCTGGCCCCAGCCGGTCATGCGGCCGTACACCAGGCGGGGGTTGCGGGCGTGGCAGTCCCCGGGGCCGATGCCGAGCCGCTCGGCGACGCCGGGGCGGTAGCCCTCGATGAGGATGTCGGCCCGCTCGGCGAGGTCCAGGACGCGCGCGGGGCCGTCCGGTGCCTTCAGGTCGACCACGATCGAGCGCTTGTTGCGGTTGGTGACGTCGAACGCCGGGTCGATCGCGAGGCCCGGACCGCCCGGACGGTCCACCCGGACGACGTCGGCACCCAGGTCGGCCAGCAGCATGGCGGCGAACGGGCCCGGGCCGATGCCGGCCAGCTCGACCACGCGCACGCCGCACAGCGGGCCGTCGCCCGGCGCCGGCGTCCCTGCCGTTGTCATCCGTCCAGCCCCCAGGCGTGTATGACACCAATGATGTAACACCGGTGATGCTAAGAACGCGTTCCACCGGACACAAGACCTGAACGAGCAAGCGCTTAGCCAAGTGCCCGTCGAGCCGACGATCACCCGGGAGAGTGACCGGCGCTCCGCCAAACCCTCCGCAGCGGCGGGCGTGCGGGACCGTCACGTGGTCCGCGCACCCGGGCCCGGGGCGGTTTCTCCCGCTTCTTCACGGCATTCCTGGCTACGGCCACCGCTGCCTCCGGGCTGGTCGTGGGGCTCCGCACTCCTCACGCTAGCCTCGGCCACCGACAGCGGCGCGGGCTGCGCGACGGGCCGCACGGACCAAGGGGTGTCATGAGCAGGATGAGCAGGACGGACCGGCCGTACGACCTCGTGCTCTTCGGAGCCACGGGCTTCGTCGGCGCGCTCACGGCCCACTATCTCGCCGCGCACGCGCCGCGAGACCTGCGCTGGGCGGTCGCAGGCCGCGACGAGGGGCGGCTGGAGCGGCTGCGCGAGGACCTGCCCGGCGGCGCGGACGTCGGTGTGCTGCGGGCCGACGTCACCGAACCGGCCACCCTGCGCGCCCTCGCCGAGCACGCGCGCGTGGTCGCCACGACCGTGGGTCCGTACGTCCTGTACGGCGAGGAACTCGTCGCCGCCTGCGCCGACACCGGCGCCGACTACCTGGACCTCACCGGCGAGCCCGAGTTCGTGGACCTGATGTACGTCCGGCACGACGCACGCGCGCGGGAGACGGGCGCACGCCTGGTGCACGCCTGCGGTTTCGACTCGGTGCCGCACGACCTGGGCGCGTACTTCACGGTCCGGCAGCTCCCCGAGGGCGTGCCGCTGACCGTGGACGGCTATGTGACCGCCGACGCGGCCTTCTCCGGCGGCACCCTCGCCTCGGCGCTGAACCAGATGGCCCGCGGTCGGCGGATGCTGGCCGCGGCGCGCGAGCGGGCCCGGCACGAGCCGCGGCTGCCGGGCCGCCGGGTGACGGCGCCGGCGGGCACGCCGAGGTACGCGGCGGAGGTCGGCGCGTGGGCCCTGCCGCTGCCCACCATCGACCCGCGGATCGTGCGCCGTTCGGCACGGGCGCTGGAGCGGTACGGCCCGGACTTCCGCTACCGGCACTACGCGGCCGTACGGCGCCTTCCGGTCGCCCTCGGCGGGGTCGCGGCCGTCGGCGCGGTGGCCGCAGCCGCCCAGCTGCCGCCCGCCCGGCGCCGGCTGTCGGACCGGCTCAAGCCGGGTGACGGACCGAGCGCCGAGAAGCGGGCGAAGAGCTGGTTCTCGGTGCGGTTCGTCGGCGAGGGCGGCGGCCGGCGCGTGTTCACCGAGGTCGCGGGCGGCGACCCCGGGTACGACGAGACGGCGAAGATGTTCGCCGAGGCGGCCCTGTGCCTGGCGTTCGACGACCTGCCGCCGACGGCGGGCCAGGTCACCACGGCCCAGGCGATGGGCGACGCCCTGACCGAGCGGCTGCGCGCGGCGGGGATCACCTTCCGGGTGGCGGCGCGACGCTAGCGGCAGCCGCCCGTCACCGCCGCCCTCGTGAACGGGTGCGACGGGGGCTCGTGCCGTACGAGGGCAAGGAGGCGGAACGGTCGTGGAGTTCGCGCGCGACGCGGAGTGTCAGGAGGACGGCGCCCGGCGCGCCGTCGGATCCTGATGCCCGCCGCCGGTCAGGCCCTGTGCCGCCTCGCGCAGCGCGCGTCGGCACAGGGCGTCCGCCCGGCGGGTGGTCTGCGGCAGCCGGTACCGCGGGGTCAGCGCCAGGGTGTGCGCCACGGCGTTGTCGAGGCTCACCCGGTGGCCGACCGAGACGAACACCGGCTTGACACCGTCCCGGGTGCGCAGCGCGCGCCCCACCTCCTCCGTCCCGGCGAGCAGCGGCGCCCAGCCGCCCCGGGCCGGCTCCGGGTCGTCGTACGCGAAGGTGAACGGGTTCTTGGCGACCCCGGCGGTCGGCAGGTCCGTGAGCACGCCCAGGTGGCTCGCCAGGCCGAAGCGGCGCGGGTGGGCCAGGCCGTAGCCGTCGCACACCACCAGTCCGGGCGGGCACGGCAGCCGGTCCAGAGCGGCACGGACGGTGGGGATCTCACGGAAGGCGAGGAGGCCGGGCACGTACGGGAAGGAGACCCGGCCCACGGCCGTCGCCTCCGCCACGACGTCCAGGGTGGCGGCGTCCAGCACGACGGCCGCCGCCGCGACCAGGTCCAGGCCGTCGTCGTAGGCGACGTCGACCCCCGTGACCAGGCCCGCCCCGGGCGGAGGTCCGGGCTCGTCCAGCACCACCCGCCCGCGCAGCTCGTCCTGTACGGCGCGGGCCTCGTCCTCGGTCGCGGGCCAGCCCGCGGGTACGCCGACGATCGTCATGCCGGGTGACTGTACGGCCTTGCGCGGGCCACCGGCCGGGCGGGGTAGGCTCGTGATCATGTTCGTCCTGGAGCTGACCTACACCGCGCCGCTCGATGCCGTGGACGCCGTCCTGCCGGACCATGTGGCCTGGCTGGAGGAGCAGTACGAGAAGGGTCACTTCCTGGCCTCGGGACGCAAGAACCCCCGCGACGGCGGGGTGATCCTGGCCGTCGCGGGGGACCGCGCCCGCATCGACGAGATCGTCGCGGGCGACCCGTTCACCGTCGCCGGTGTGTGCGCCTACCGCGTCACGGAGTTCATCGCCACGAAGACGGCCCCGGAGCTGGCGCACCACCGGCAGACACTCGGCTGACGTCGGTCTGTCGACCTCCTCGGGCGTCGGGCCTGGCGGGCCGTCAGCCCTTCTTGGCGTTCAGCGCGCGCTGGAGTTCGTCCTTGTTCATGTGCGAACGGCCTTCGATGCCGCGCTGCCTCGCCTCGTTGTAGAGCTGGTCGCGCGTCGGGCCGTGCGAGCCGACCCGGTTGCCCGACCGCTGACCGCCACGCTTGCTCGACGACATGTCCTGCGTCGAGCTGCGGCTGGCGGTCTTGGACTCGCCGGAGCGGGCGCGTTCCTTGTTCACCGTCCGCGCGGCGATCTCCTCGGCACGCCCGGTGCTCTCGCCCCGGTCCTGCGCGCTCTTCTTGATGTGCTCGTACTGACGCTCACGCTTGGGGCTGGAACCGGCTGGCATGATCGCTCCCTTCCTTTGCGACGGGGAACGAGTACCCGCGTTCTGTCCCGCTTACCTCACCGGTCCGGCCGTGCCTCACCGTTCGAGCCGTGCCACCCGTCCCAGCTCGCCCGCCGCCCAGCAGCTCAGGTCGGGGGTGCAGGTGACGGTGTCGTAGGAGCCGTTGTCGATCGTCCGCCAGCTACGGCCGCCGTCGGTGGTCAGGTCGGTGCCGGTCGGGCCGACGGCCAGCGCGGCGGTGCGGCTGTGCGGGAGCCAGGCGGCGCCGGAGCGGTACGCGGGCGGCGGGGTGGTGGCGGGGCGCCAGGTGCGTCCGCCGTCGGCGGTGACCGCGGCGGCCTGCGGCGAGGGCTCGTCGGGGCGGTAGTCGCCGCCGACCGCGATGCCGTGGGTGCGGTCGCGGAAGGCCAGCGCGAAGACGCCCTTGGCCGGGTCGCCCGCGGGGACCGGCGTGTCGGCGGCCGTCCAGGTGAGCCCGCGGTCGGCGGAGTGCAGCACGCGCGCGTGGGCGCCGCCGCCGGTGGCCAGCCAGACGTCCTTCGGGCCGGCGGTGACGAGGCACTGGCCGCTCGCGGCGAAGCCCGCCTCGCCGTCCAGCGCGGGCGGCATGCCGTCCGCGGGCAGCACGCGCCAGGAACGTCCGCCGTCGGCGGTGGACAGGACGCGGAACTTCCCGTCCACGGGGTCGCCCAGGGCGAGGCCGTGGCGGCGGTCGAAGAAGGCGAGGCAGTCGTAGAAGGCCTTCGGGTCGGTGTTGCGGAAGGACTCCGTCCAGGTCGTACCGCCGTCGTCGGTGCGGTAGACGCGGGAGGCCTCGCCCTCGCCGATGGCGAGCACCACCGCGCGCCGGGCGTCGAACGCCGTCACGTCCCGGAACTGGAGACCGGACGCCCCGGGAGGCGAGACGTTCCGCCAGCTCGTGCCGCCGTCCGTGGTGCGCAGCACCGTGCCTTCGGTGCCGGCCAGCCAGGCGGTGCGCCGGTCGACGGCCGCGAGGCCCCGGAAACGGACGCGCGGCGTCCCGGAGTCCTTCGCCGCCCAGTGCACGCCTGCCGTGCCGGAGTCCTTCACCGCCCCGTGCGCGCTTCCCGCGCCGGCGGCCTCGGCCGCCCGGTTCGTGTGCTCCGTGTCCGGGGCCGGCTGCCCCGCGCTCGCCCGGCCGGTGGTGCCGTGGGCGAGCGGACGGGCCTCGGCCGCCGGGACCGTCAGGGCGGCGAGCGCCGCCCCGCACGCCGCTCCCGCCGCCACCAGCCGGCTCGTCCGTCCCCTGCGTCGCATGCTCCCCAAGCGCCTCATGGCGGGCGAAGCTAGCCGCACTCCCCCGGCCCCGTCCAGTGGGCTGCCGTGCCCGCGCGGCCGACGGGCGGGAACGGCCGTACGTTCCCCGTGCATGAACGCGGTGACCGAGGTCACTCGTTCCCCGTGTGCACGCATCGGCCGTTTCCGTCGTCTCTTCCAGTGCCGGGTGCCGCACACCCGGGCGCAGTCCATCCGTCACGAGGGAGCAAGGCGTTGTCCACCGTCATCGAGCAGCCCGTAGAGGCCCGTCTCGTCGCCGCCGCACCGCGCATGCCGAGCATTCCCGCCACGCTGCGCTACGACCGGCGCGACCCGTTCGCCGTCCGGATGACGTTCCCGGCCCCGGCCACGCTGGAGGGCGTCGAGGTGTGCTGGACCTTCTCCCGCGAACTGCTCACGGCGGGCCTCCAGGGCCCCGAGGGCCACGGTGACGTCCGCGTGCGGCCGTACGGGTACGACCGCACGGTGCTGGAGTTCCACGCCCCGGAGGGCACCGCGATCGTGCACGTGCGCTCGGGTGAGATCCGGCGGTTCCTGGAGGCGACCAGCGACCTGGTCCCCGTCGGCCTGGAACACCTCCAGTTCGACCTCGACCACGACCTGGCCGAGCTGATGCGGGACGCCTGCTGAGTGCCGGCCGGTGAACGCCACGCGCGCGTGGGGCGGCGCGGCGAATAATCACGTTGACAGCTCTTCCCGCTCTTCCTACGGTGTACAGCGGTTCTGTTGCCGTTGATTGGAGAAGGACGTTGCTCGTCTGAGGTCCTGAGACACCGCGTCGCACCGATGAGGTGTGCGTGGCGTACGACCTCGGCGTCCGAGCCGTCCTCCGGCACAGGCCGTTTCTCATGGCCCCTTCCGTGCCCCCGACCTTTCGGTTTCCGCCTCGCGGTGTCTCGACACGCGTCCACCCGAACGCACCCGTCCCTCGCGAGGCGCCCATGTCTGCTTCCCTCACCTGCACGTCCCTGTCCTTCACCTGGCCCGACGGCACCGCCGTCTTCGACGGCCTGGACATCGCCTTCGGTCCGGGCCGGACCGGGCTCGTCGGCGTCAACGGCTCGGGCAAGTCCACCCTGCTCAAACTGATGGCCGGGGAACTGGCCCCGGCCGACGGCACCCTCAAGGCGGCCGGCGAGATCGGCTACCTCCCGCAGAACGTCACGCTCGACACCGCGCTCCGCGTCGACCAGGCCCTCGGCATCGCCGGCCGGCGGGCCGCCCTGCACGCCATCGAGGCGGGCGACGTCGCCGAGGAGCACTTCGAGACCGTCGGCGACGACTGGGACGTGGAGGAGCGCGCCCTGGTCACCCTCGGCGAACTCGGTCTCGGCCACATCGGCCTGGACCGGACCGTCGGCGAGGTGTCCGGGGGCGAGTCGGTGCTGCTGCGGCTCGCCGCGCTGCTGCTGCGCCGCCCCGACGTCCTGCTGCTGGACGAGCCCACCAACAACCTCGACCTGTACGCGCGCCGGCGGCTGTACCAGACGGTGGCCTCCTGGCCGGGCGTGCTGGTCGTGGTCAGCCACGACCGGGAACTGCTCGACCTGGTCGACCAGATCGCGGAGCTGCGCTCCGGCGAGGTCGCCTGGTTCGGCGGCAACTTCTCGGCCTACGAGGAGGCGCTGGCCGTCGAGCAGGAGGCGGCCGAGCGGATGCTGCGCGTCGCCGAGGCCGATGTCCGCAAGCAGAAGCGCGAACTGGCCGATGCCCAGGTCAAACTGGCACGCCGCAAGCGGTACGGGCAGAAGATGTACGAACAGAAGCGCGAGCCGAAGATCGTCATGGGGGCACGCAAGCGCGCCGCCCAGGAGTCGGCGGGCAAGCACCGCATCATGCACGAGGAGCGGCTCGCCGAGGCCAGGGACCGGCTCGACGAGGCGGTGGAGGCCGTACGGGACGACGACGAGATCCGTGTCGACCTGCCGTACACGGCCGTACCGCCCGGCCGGCAGGTGCTCACCCTGGAGAAGCTGGAAACGGCCTACCAGGCGCGCGTGCCGGGCATCCTCGATCTGCGCGGACCGGAGCGGATCGCCCTGGTCGGCCGCAACGGCGCCGGCAAGACGACGCTGCTGCGGACCGTCGCCGGGGAGCTGGCGCCGGTGTCGGGCACGGCGACGGCCCATGTCCCGCTGCGGTTCCTGCCCCAGCGGCTGGACGTGCTGGACGACGGGCTTTCGGTGGCCGAGAACGTCGCCCGGTTCGCGCCGGGCGCCACCAACAACCGGGTCCGGGCCCGGCTCGCCCGCTTCCTGTTCCGGGGCGCGCGGGCCGACCAGAAGGCGGCCACCCTGTCGGGCGGTGAGCGTTTCCGGGCGGCCCTGGCCGCGCTGATGCTCGCCGAGCCCGCGCCCCAACTGCTGCTGCTGGACGAGCCCACCAACAACCTCGACATGGCCAGCGTCCGGCAGCTGACCACGGCTCTGGAGTCGTACGAGGGCGCGCTGGTCGTCGCCAGCCACGATCTGCCGTTCCTGGAGTCGATCGGGATCACACGGTGGCTGCTGATGGAGGGAGGGGAGCTGACGGAGACGACGCCCGAGGCGCTGTGGGACCCGGCCTGACCGGCCGGTGAGGGCCCGCCCCGGCCGGCCGGGGCCGGTCTCGGGAGAGACGCGCCGGGTACCGGGGGGTTTGGCCGTGGCGGGAGCGCCCTGCATGATGACGGACCGGCGCCGTGTGAGCGGCGCCGGACCGCACCATCGCACCGACCGATTCGAAAGGCCCCTCGTGCCCAGCAAGAAGGCCCTCGTCCGTCGCCCCAGCCCCCTCCTGGCCGACGGCCTGGTGACGCACATCCAGCGGGAGAAGGTCGATTCCGGGCTCGCCGGCGAGCAGTGGGAGGCGTACGTCGAGGCCCTGCGCACGCATGGCTGGGAGGTCATCGAGGTCGAACCGGCCGACGACTGCCCGGACTCGGTGTTCGTCGAGGACACCGTCGTCATGTACAGGAACGTCGCGTTGATCACCCGGCCCGGGGCCGAGTCGCGGCGGGCGGAGACCGCCGGCGTCGAGGAGGCGGTGGCCCGCCTCGGCTGCTCGGTGAACTGGATATGGGAACCGGGCACGCTGGACGGCGGTGACGTCCTCAAGGTCGGCGACACGGTGTACGTCGGCCGCGGCGGGCGGACCAACGCGGCCGGCGTGCAGCAGGTCCGGGCGGCCTTCGAGCCGCTGGGCGCCCGGGTGGTGGCCGTACCCGTGAGCAAGGTGCTGCACCTGAAGTCGGCGGTGACCGCGTTGCCCGACGGCACGGTGATCGGGCACATCCCGAAGATCGACCGGCCGTCGCTGTTCCCGGGCTTCCTGTCGGTGCCGGAGGAGTCCGGCGCGCATGTGGTGCTGCTCGGCGGCGGCAAGCTGCTGATGGCGGCGAGCGCCCCGAAGACCGCGGAGCTGCTGACCGATCTGGGCCATGACGTGGTGACGGTCGACATCAGCGAGTTCGAGAAGCTGGAGGGCTGTGTGACCTGTCTCTCGGTGCGCCTGCGGGAGCTGTACGCCTGACCGGGTGATCCCCTCGCGCCGGCAGCCCCGGGACCTGCGGGTCCCGGACCTGCCGGGGGCACCCGCGCACGGCCGTCCGGGCGGGCTGATCAGCGAGTTCTTTACAGCCCTCTTAACCTACGGCTTCGTAACCTACGGCTTCGTAGCCTACGATCACGTAGGTTTTCCGGCACCGCTCGCCGGACCGTCCCCTTCCTCCCCCGTTGTTCGGCGTCCCCCTGGAGTTCCTATGACGATCACCTCCCCCCACCTCGGCAGCCCGTCCGTCTGGACCGACGCGCGACTGCTGTACGCACTGGAGGAAGTGGTCGAGAAGGAGTTGAACCGGCACCTGAAGGTCGCCAAGGACTGGATGCCGCACGAGTACGTGCCGTGGAGCGACGGCCGCAACTTCCCGGGCCTGTTCGAGGACGGGGAAGCCTGGGACAAGGACCAGTCCCAGGTGACGGAGATCGGCCGGATCGCCCTCGTGGTGAACCTGCTGACCGAGGACAACCTGCCGAGCTACCACCACGAGATCGCCTCGCTCTTCGGCCGCGACGGCGCCTGGGGCACCTGGGTGCACCGCTGGACGGCCGAGGAGGGCCGGCACGGCATCGTGATGCGGGACTACCTGCTGACCTCGCGCGCGGTGGACCCGGACAAGCTGGAACGTTTCCGTATGGCGCACATGAGCGAGGGCTTCGAGTCCGACAACCGGCACTCGATGCTGCACTCGGTGGCCTACGTCGCCTTCCAGGAGCTCGCCACGCGGATCTCGCACCGCAACACCGGCCACCAGTCCGGGGACCCGGTCTGCGACCGCATGCTGGCCCGCATCGCGAACGACGAGAACCTGCACATGGTGTTCTACCGCAACCTGCTGAAGGCCGCGTTCGAGCTGGCGCCCGACCTGACCATGCAGGCGGTCCGGGACGTCGTCGTGAACTTCCGGATGCCCGGTCACGGCATCCCCGGTTTCGAGCGGGCCGCCGCGCAGATGGCGATCGGCGAGGTGTACAACCTGCGCATCCACCACGACGACGTGTTGCAGCCGGTGCTGCGCTTCCTGAAGGTCCTGGAGATCGACGGCCTCGGCCCCGAGGGGCGTCAGGCGCAGGAGGAACTCGGCCTGTTCATGGGCGGGCTGGACGCGGAGGCCACGAAGTTCGACGAGAAGCTGGCCGCGCGCAAGGCCCGGATGGCGGCGCGCGCCGGGGGCTGACACCCCGCGCGCGAGGCCCTGCCCGGCGCCCGGGCCGACGGGCGGCTCACGGCTTCACAGGGTGTCAGCGGGCGGCACGGCGCAGGGCGAGGCGCTCCTTCTCCGACAGGCCGCCCCAGACACCGAACCGCTCGTCGTTGGCCAGCGCGTAGTCCAGACAGGCCGGGCGCAGCTCGCACAGGGCGCAGATGCGCTTCGCCTCGCGCACCGAGCTGCCCGGCTCGGGGAAGAAGAAGTCCGGCCCGGTCTGCGCGCACAGCGCCTGCGCCTGCCAGGTGTCGTCGGCCGGGGTGATGGTTTCGTAGTGCATGGCCAGGAGCCTGCCGCACGGCGAAAAACGTTCGATCAACGCCGGCGAAACGGCGTGCTCGGGGCCTCCGGCCGCCCCGATGATGCTCCCCGCGGCCCGGCGCGCGCACGGCGGCGCGCCCAGCCGTGTGAAAACCGGGAGAACGGCTGCCGTCACGCTGGGTGAGGGCGGCGCGGTCCGGCGCGTCCCGGCACTCCGGCGGCGATTGTCAGTGGGCGGTGCCAGACTCGGCAGTGCACAGGACGGACCCCCTTGCGAGGAGGGCGAGATGCTCACCACCCGTTTCGTCGACGGCGCGCCCAACTGGATCGACGTCGGCAGTCCCGACATCGACGGCGCCGCCTCTTTCTACGGCGCCCTGTTCGGCTGGCGGTTCCGGTCGGCGGGGCCGGACGCCGGCGGTTACGGCTTCTTCCAGCTGGAGGGGAAGACCGTCGCGGGTGGCGTGCAGACCGGTCCCGGGCAGGGGCCCGCGGCCTGGACGGTGTACTTCCGGAGCGAGGACGCCCAGGCCACCGCGAAGGCGGCCGAAGAGGCCCACGGGAGAGTGCTGTTCCAGCCCATGGACGTGATGGGCCAGGGCCACATGGCGGTCCTCGCCGACCGGGCGGGCGTGCCGTTCGGGATCTGGCAGCCGGGCCGGACCCAGGGCGTGGAGCTCGCGGGCGAGCCGGGCTCGCTGCGCTGGGTGGAGCTGTACACGCCGGACATCGCGGCAGCCGCCGCGTTCTACCGCCGGGTGCTGGGCCTGGAGACCTCCGCGCCGTTCCCGGGCGGGACGTACACCTGTTTCAACCCGGACGGCGCCGGTGAGGACGCGATGTTCGGCGGGATGGTGCCGCTGGCCGACGATCCCACCGAGGCGGAGGCGGGGCCGTACTGGCTGCCGTACTTCGAGGTGGAGGACACCGACGCCGTGGTGGAACAGGCGCGGCGCCTGGGCGGGACGGTGCGGGTGCCCGCGACGACCGTGGAGGGCGTGGGCCGCACGGCCAGGCTCGCCGACCCCTACGGGGTCCGCTTCGCGGTGATCAGGAGCGAGCCGCCGCGGGGCTGAGCCTGCGGCGCGCGCCCGGCGGCCGACGGCTTCGGGGGTGGTGCGGCGGTCAGGCCGAGGCGCGGCGTATCAGGGTGGTCGGCAGGATCACTTCCGACGGCGCTGCCTCCTGGGCGCCGGCCGTCGTGTCCGTCCCCTCCCGGGCGCCGGACAGGCCGCGCAGCAGCAGGCGGGCCATCAGCCGGCCCATCTCCTCGATGTCCTGACGGACCGTCGTCAGCGAGGGGTCGGCCTGTTCGGTGACCGGCACCATGTCGTCGAAGCCGACCACGGCCACGTCCTCGGGCACGCGCCGGCCGCTCGCACGCAGCACCCGCAGGGCGCCGAGCGCGGTGAGGTCGTTGGCGGCGAACACGGCGTCGACGTCCGGGCAGCGGTTGAGGAGTTCCCGCATGGCGCGTTCGCCGCCGGACGGGGTGAAGTCGCTCTCCTCGACCAGCCGGGGATCGCACTCGCCCAGGACGTCGGTCATGACGTCCCGGTAGCCGTCGAGCCGGTCCACCGCCGAGGTCTGGTCCAGCGCTCCGGTGATGTGGGCGACGCGGCGGCGGCCGAGGTCCAGCAGATGCCGGACAGCCGCGCGGGCCCCGCCCCGGTTGTCGCAGTCGACGTACACCACGCCCGGGTCGGCCGCCCGGGCGTCCGCGCCCCAGTCGGGGCGCCCGCCGAACACGGTGGGCACGCCGGCGTCGTGGATGAGGCCGGGCAGCGGGTCGTCCAGGTGCAGGGAGAAGACGAGCGCCCCGTCGACATGGCCGCCGGCCAGATAGCGGGCCACGCGCGCGTGGTCGGCGCGGCCCTCGGTGAGCAGCAGCACCAACTGGTTGTCGTGCGCGGTCAGTTCCTTGCTGATGCCGCGCAGCTGGAGGGCGAAGAAGGGGTCGGCGAAGACCCGGGTCTCGGGCTCGGCGATGACGACCGCGACGGCGTCGTGCCGCCGGGTGACGAGGCTGCGCGCCGCCTGGTTGGGGACGTAGCCCAGCTCCTCCACGGCCCGCCGCACCCGCTCGGCCAGGGGTTCGCGGACCCCGTCGCCGCCGTTGACCACGCGGGACACGGTGGCCCGGGACACCCCGGCCCGCGCGGCCACGGCCTCCAGCGTGGGACGCGACACTGCCTCGGTCACTTCGGGACTCCTCATCGGCGGCTGCCGATCAGGATAGCCGCGGGACACGGGACCGGCCGGTGCCGGACGGACCCGCGGAACCGAGCGGGTCTCAGGGCGACGGCTCGCGGCGGGCGCGGCTCGGCTGCACCCGTTTGGGTTCGCCGGGCATCTTCGGGTACTCCGGCGGGTACGGCAGGTCGCCCAGGCCGTGGTCGTGTTCGTCCTGGCGGGCCAGTTCCAGCAGCGCGTCCAGGGAGAAGGCGTGGTCGTCCATGTCGGCGTGCACGTCACCGAGTTCGGCGAACCGGGCCGGCATGGTGGCGAGGTCGAAGTCGCGGGGTTCGGCGACCCCGACCTCCTCCCAGCGCAGCGGCGCCGAGACGGGGGCGTGCGGGCGGGGGCGTACCGAATAGGCGGAGGCGATGGTGCGGTCCCTGGCCGTCTGGTTGTAGTCGAGGAAGATGCGGCTCCCGCGCTCCTCCTTCCACCACTTGATGGTCACCCGGTCCGGCATCCGGCGCTCCATCTCCCGGCCGACCGCGATCGCCGCGCGGCGCACCTGGGTGAAGGTCCAGCGCGGTTCGATGGGGACGAAGACGTGCAGGCCCCGGCCGCCGGAGGTCTTCGGCCAGCCGCGCAGCCCGCCGAACTCGTCCAGGACGGCCCGCAGTTCCCGGGCGGCGCGGGCCGCGTCGGCGTAGTCGGTGCCGGGCTGCGGGTCGAGGTCGATGCGGAGTTCGTCGGGATGGTCGACGTCGGTGGCGCGGACCGGCCAGGGGTGGAAGGTGAGGGTGCCGTACTGGGCGGCCCACACCACGGCGGCCTCCTCGGTGGGGCACATCTCGTCGGCGCTGCGCCCGCTGGGGAAGGTGATGTGGGCGGTCGGGATCCAGCCGGGCATGCCCTTCGGCGCCCGCTTCTGGTAGAACCACTCGCCGCCGACGCCGTCCGGGTAGCGCTCCAGGGTGGTGGGGCGGTTGCGCAGGGCGCGCAGGATGCCGGGGCCGACGGCGGCGTAGTACCGGGCGAGGTCCAGCTTGGTGAAGCCCCGCTCCGGGAAGAACACCTTGTCCGGGCTGGACAGCCGTACGGTCCGGCCCGCCACCTCCAGTTCCACCGCATCACCCATGCGGCCACGGTAGGCGCACCCCGCACCACTCGCATACCGGGCAAAGCCGTACACATGGGGGCGGAAACGGATGTATGCGAGCAGAATCGGAGTCATGGATCTGCCCGTCATGCCGCCCGTGAAGCCGATGCTCGCCAAGTCGGTGGCGAAGATCCCGCCGGGGATGCACTACGAGGCCAAGTGGGACGGCTTCCGGTCGATCGTGTTCCGGGACGGGGCCGAGGTCGAACTGGGCAGCCGTACCGGAAAGCCGCTGACCAGGTACTTCCCCGAGCTGGTCGAGGCGCTGAAGGAGCGGCTGCCCGAGCGGTGCGTGCTGGACGGGGAGATCGTCATCGCGCGGGGCGGCCGGCTGGACTTCGACGCGCTGACCGAGCGGATCCACCCGGCGGCCTCCCGGGTGCGGATGCTGGCGGAGAAGACCCCGGCCTCCTTCGTCGCCTTCGACGTGCTCGCCCTGGACGACCACGCCCTGCTCGACGTGCCGCTCACCGACCGCCGTGCCCTGCTGGACCGGGCCCTGGCGGGGGCGACCCCGCCGGTGCACGTGGCGCCGTCGACGACCGACATCGAGGTGGCCCGGCAGTGGTTCGAGCAGTTCGAGGGCGCCGGTCTCGACGGGGTCGTCGCCAAGCCGCTCACCCTGCGCTACCTCCAGGACGAGCGGGCCATGTTCAAGATCAAGCACGAGCGCACGGCGGACGTCGTCGTCGCCGGGTACCGCTTCCACAAGAGCGGCCCGGTGGTGGGCTCGCTGCTGCTGGGGCTGTACGACGAGCAGGGCCGGCTCCAGCACGTGGGCGTGTCGGCCGCGTTCTCCATGAAGAAGCGCGCCGAGCTGGTCGAGGAGCTGGAGCCGCTGCGCATGGACGACGTCTCCGGGCACCCGTGGGCCGCCTGGACGGACGAGACCGCGCACGAGACGGCCCGGCTGCCGGGGGCGCCGAGCCGCTGGTCGGGCAAGAAGGACCTGTCCTGGGTGCCGCTGCGACCGGACCGGGTGGCCGAGGTGGCGTACGACCACATGGAGAACGGCCGGCGGTTCCGGCACACGGCCCGCTTCCGCCGCTGGCGCCCGGACCGTACGCCGGAGAGCTGCACGTACGCCCAGCTTCAGGAGCCGGTCCGGTACGACCTCGCGGAGATCCTCGGCGAGAAGGACGGCGGCTGAGCGGGACGGAACACGGGCACCGGCGCCGGCGCCCAGCCGGCCACAGCCACAGCCACAGCCACAGCCACAGCCACGGCTACGGCTGCATGAGGACCTTCACCGCGCCGTCCTGCTTGCGCTGGAACATCTCGTACGCGTGCGGCGCCTCCGTCAGCGGCAGCCGGTGCGTGGCGAAGTCCTGGACCCCGAGCGGGTCCTCGTCCGTCAGGTAGGGCAGGATCTGGTCGGTCCACCGGCGGACGTTGGCCTGGCCCATGCGGAGCTGGATCTGCTTGTCGAAGAGGGTCAGCATCGGCATCGGGTCGGCCATGCCGCCGTAGACACCGCTGAGCGAGATCGTGCCGCCCCGCCGGACCAGGTCGATCGCCATGTGGAGGGCGCCCAGCCGGTCGATGCTGAAACGTTCGGCGAGCGGGGCGCTGAGCTTGCGGGGCATGAGCGCGGTGGCCTTCTGGGCGAGCTTGGCGGCGGCGCCGCCGTGGGCCTCGGTGCCGACGGCGTCGATCACGGCGTCCGGGCCCCGGCCGCCGGTCTCCTCCTGGATCGCGTGGACCAGCGACTTCTCGTTGTCGAAGGCCCTGAGGTCGTATGTCTCCACCCCGCGCTGCTGCGCGCGGGTGAGCCGCTCCGGCACCAGGTCCACGCCGAAGACCCGCTCCGCGCCCCGGGCCCTGGCGATCCGGCAGGCCATGTCGCCGATCGGGCCGAGGCCGAGGACCGCGAGGGTGCCGCCGGGCGGGACGGCCGCGTACTCGACGGCCTGCCAGGCGGTCGGCAGCACGTCGGAGAGGTAGACGAACCGGTCGTCCGGCGGCCCCTCGGGCACCTTGATCGGGCCGAACTGCGCCTGCGGGACACGCAGGTACTCGGCCTGGCCGCCGGGGACGGAGCCGTACAGGCGGCTGTAGCCGAAGATGGCGGCGCCCATGCCCTCGCCGGTGACCTGCGTGGTCTCGCACTGGGTGGGCAGCCCGGTGTCGCACATGAAGCAGTGGCCGCAGGCGATCTGGAACGGCACCACCACCCGGTCGCCGTGCCGTAGGCCGGACACCTCGGAACCGACCTCCTCCACGATGCCCATGGGTTCGTGGCCGAGGACATCGCCCGGGCTCATGAACGGGGTGAGCACTTCGTACAGGTGCAGGTCGGAGCCGCACAGTCCGGTGGATGTGACGCGGATGACGGCGTCCGTGGGTTCCTCGATCCTCGGGTCGGGCACGTCCTCGACCCGGACGTCGCGCTTGCCCTGCCAGGTGACTGCCTTCATGGGGTCGTGCTCCCTTGGTCGCGTACGGCTGCTGTCGCGTACGGCCGCGTGCCGTGTGTGCGCCCCCGGGTACCCCCCGCCCACCGCCGCCGAACCCGAAGCGACCGGGTATGGCCAGTGATGACCGGATGAGCGCACAATCGGACCACACGAACGGGATGGCGACGGTGGGGACGAGACGCAGGGCGCGCACGCGGCGCGCCGCGCTGACGGCGACATTGCTGGCCGGCGCGCTGACGGCCGCCCTCACTGCGGGCTGCTCCGGCCACGGCGGGGGTGGCACGGACCGCGCCCCGCGGCACGCCCCGACACCGGCGCCGAGCCGCTCGGCCCCGGCCGGCTCACCGCTCGCCGTGAAGATCGACAATGTCCGCGCGGCCCGCCCGCAGACCGGGCTCGGCGCGGCTGACGTGGTGTACGTGGAGCAGGTGGAGGGCGGCCTGAGCCGGTTGCTGGCGGTGTACGCGACACGGCTGCCGAAGACCGTGGGACCGGTGCGCAGCGTCCGGGAGTCCGACCTGGAACTGCTGCGCCAGTTCACGATGCCGGCCCTCGCCTACTCGGGTGCCCAGCGCGCGCTGCTGCCGCTGGTCGACCGGGCGCCGCTGCGCGCGCGGTCACCCGAAGAGGCTCCGGACGCCTACTTCCGGGGCACGGACAGGGCCGCCCCGCACAACCTCTACCTGCGCCCGGCCGCGCTGCTGTCCGCCGCCCCGGGCGAGTCGGCGCTGACCACGGGTTTCCGTCGCGGCCCCGCCCCCTCCGGCGGCACCCCCGTCTCCGCGCGGACCGTGCGCTACCCGGCCGCCCGCCTCACCTTCACCTGGTCCGCCGAGCGCGGCGGCTGGCTGGTGGCGATGGACGGCACCCCCGTGCAGACGACCGACAGCGGCCGGCCGGCACCGCCGACGGTGGTCGTGCAGCACGTGAAGGTCCGCACCTCGCGCTACCACGACGTGCTCGGCAGTCCCACGCCGTACACCGAGACGACCGGCTCCGGGCGGGCGGAGGTGCTGCGGGACGGACGGTCCTTCGACGGCTTCTGGTCACGGCCGACGGCGACGGACGGTACGGCGTTCACGGCGGCGGACGGCGGCGGGCTGGACTTCGCGGCCGGGCAGGTGTGGGTGGTGTTCGTACCGGCGCCGTGAGGCGGCCGGTGTCCCGAAGGCCGGTACCGGTGTCGTCAGCTCTGCGCGGCCAGTGGGCCGGCCGGGTGGCGCAGTTCCTCGGCCGCGTCCGCGACCCGGCGGATCAGGTCGAAGAACACGGCCTGTTCCCCGGCGGACAGCGGGGCGAGGAACACCTGGTTCATCCGGGCGGTCCGCACGGTCAGTCTGCGGTGGGTGCGCAGGCCGTCGTCGGTGAGGCGGAGCAGGAAGCGCCGGCCGTCCTGGGGGTCACGCACCTTGTGCAGCAGCCCCCGGCGGCCGAGCCGGCTGATGACCTCGGCGATGGTGGAGCGGTCGAGGCCCACCCGCTCCCCCACCGTGCGCTGGTCGAGCCCGGGCTCGGCGACGAGGGCGTTCATGACCGCGAACTGCGGCGAGGTGATCTCCTCCGAGACCATCGTGTTCCACAGCAGGTAGTGCGCCTGCTGGAGCCGCCGGGCCAGGTGCCCGGGATGGGTGGCGAGGTCCACCGCGGCCATGTGCGCTCCCCTGGTCGATTCGTTGGTGCACTGAACGATACCCGGCGCCCGACTCCATGTCTCGTTCCGCCGGCCGTACGGTTGCCCGCCCTTGACGGTGACTCTCTCCGGTGGCAGCGTGAGCAGCACCTCGCCGAAATAGTCAGTGCCCTGACTGTCTGCTCCTACTGAACCGGAGAGACCTCCTCCTCGAACGCCAAGGAAGCGTCAGGTATCCCATGCCTCTCACCCAAGCCGACATCGACCGGGAGATCGCCGCCGCGCACGCCGCCTACGACAAGCGCGTCGCCGACGGCGCTCCCGTCGAACACCACCCGCGCCGCGACTACGCGCCGTACCGTTCCTCCGTGCTGCGCCACCCGAAGCAGCCCCTGGTGGCGATCGACACCGGCCAGGACCCCGAGATGGTGGAACTGCACTCCCCCGCCTTCGGGGAGCGCGACCTCACCGAGATCGACAACGACCTCACCCGGCAGCACACCGGGGAGCCCATCGGCGAGCGGATCACCGTCTCCGGGCGGCTGCTGGACCGGCACGGGCGCCCGGTCCGCGGCCAGTTGATCGAGATCTGGCAGGCCAACTCGGCCGGCCGCTACGCCCACCGGCGCGAGCAGCACGACGCCCCGCTGGACCCGAACTTCACCGGCGTCGGCCGCGCCCTCACCGATGCCGAGGGCCGCTACCACTTCACCACCGTCCAGCCGGGCCCCTACCCGTGGCGCAACCACGTCAATGCCTGGCGCCCGGCGCACATCCACTTCTCGGTGTTCGGCTCGGCGTTCGCCCAGCGGCTGGTGACGCAGATGTACTTCCCGAACGACCCGCTCTTCCGGTACGACCCGATCCTCCAGTCCGTGACCGACGACGCGGCCCGGCAGCGACTGGTCGCCACCTACGACCACAGCCTGTCGGTGCCGGAGTTCTCGCTCGGCTACCACTGGGACATCGTGCTGGACGGCCCGGCCGCCACCTGGACGGAAGAAGGACGCTGACCGCCATGACGATCACCGACCCGAGCGGCCCGGACCAGGTGCTGCCCACCCCGTCCCACACCGTCGGCCCGTTCTACGGCTACGCGCTGCCGTTCCGCGGCGGCGAGGAGATCGCGCCGCTCGGCCACCCGGACACGATCACCGTCCACGGGTACGTCCTCGACGGCGACGGTGACCCGCTGCCCGACGCGCTGATCGAGCTGTGGGGTCCGCGTCCCGACGGCACCGTCCCGCACGTGGACGGCTCCCAGCGGCGCGACCCGGCCACCGGCGGTCACCTGGGCCGCAACGGCGTGGAGTTCACCGGCTGGGGCCGCGTCCAGACCGATGCGAACGGCCACTGGTACGCCCGTACGCTGCGGCCCGGCGCACGCGGGCGGAACGCGCCGTACCTCAGCGTCTGCGTCTTCGCGCGGGGCCTGCTCGTGCACCTGTTCACCCGGATCTACCTGCCGGGCGACGAGGCCGCGCTGGCCGCCGACCCGCTGCTGACCCGGGTGGGCGACCGGCGCGACACGCTGATCGCGAGCGAGGAGGCGGGCGGCGCCTACCGTTTCGACATCCGCCTTCAGGGCGAAGGCGAGACGGTCTTCCTGGAGTTCGAGTGACATCCGCTTCCCCTCCCTACGCCGACACCGGCCTGCTCGCCCCGGAGTGGGCGCTGTCGGGCGCCGCGTCCGAGACGAGCGACCACGCGTATCTGCGGGCCCTGCTGGACGCGGAGGCCGCGCTGACCCGGGCACAGGCCGCGCTGGGCCTCGCCCCGGCCGGGGCCGCGGCGGCGGTGACCGAGGCGGCCGTCCCGGACCGGTTCGGCATCCGCTCCCTGGCGGCACGGACCGCGGACGGCGGCAACCCGGTGATCCCGCTGGTCGCCGACCTGACCGCCGCGGTCGGCGCGGAGTACGGCCCCTACGTCCACCGCGGCGCCACCAGCCAGGACATCATGGACACCGCGACCATGCTGGTCGCCACGCGCGCCCTCGCCGTGGTCCTGGCCGACCTCGGCCGCACCGAACAGGCGCTGGCCCGCCTCGCCGCCGCACACCGGGACACGGTGCTGCCGGGGCGGACGCTCACCCAGCACGCCGTACCGACGACGTTCGGGCTGAAGGCGGCCGGCTGGCGCTCGCTGGTCCTGGACGCGCGCGACCGCGTCACCCTCGTCCGGGACTCGCTCCCCGCCCAACTCGGCGGCGCCGCCGGGACCCTGGCGGCCTTCCGGGCGTACGGCACCGAGGACGAGACCGCCCTGACGCGGGCGTACGCCCGCGAAGCCGGCCTCGCCGCCCCGGCGCTGCCCTGGCACACCCTGCGCACCCCCGTCGCGGACCTGGCGGGGTGCCTGGCGTTCACGGCGGGGGCGCTGGGCAAGTTCGCCGTGGACGTGCTGACGCTGTCGCGCACCGAGACCGGCGAGGTGAGCGAGGGCAGCGGCGGCGGCTCGTCGGCCATGCCGCACAAGGCGAACCCGGTGCGCGCCACACTCCTGGCAGCCGCCGCCCGGCGCGCCCCGCAGCTCGCGGCGACGCTGTACGGCTGCCTCGCCGCCGAGGACGAACGGCCGGCCGGCGCCTGGCACGCCGAGTGGGAGCCGCTGCGCGACCTGCTCCGGCTGGTGGGCGGCGCGGCCTGCCACGCCGCGGAGCTGGCCGGGGGGCTGCGCGTGCACCCGGCCGCGATGCGCCGGAACCTCGGCATCACCCGGGGTCTGATCGTCTCCGAGCGGCTGTCGGCCGCCCTCGCGCCCGTCCTCGGCCGGGCGCGGGCCAAGCAGCTGCTGACCGAACTGGCCCGCCGCGCCCACGCCGAGGACCGCCCGCTGTCCGGACTGCTGTCGGAGATCGACGAGTTGCAGGACGTCGATCTCGACGACCTGCTCGACCCCGCCCACTACACCGGCTTCGCCGGTTCCCTCACCGACCGTGCCCTGGAGCGATCTTGACCGCGAAACTCCTCAACCACCTGGAAGAAGGCCCGGCTTCCGCTCCCCCGCTGCTGCTCGGGCCCTCGCTCGGCACCTCCCTGGCCCTGTGGGACCAGGTCGCGCCCGAACTGTCCGCCGCCCACCGGGTCGTCCGCTGGGACCTGCCCGGGCACGGGGGCTCGGCGGCGGGCCTGATCGGGCCGGGCGCGCGTGTCGGCGACCTGGCCGCACTGGTGCTGGAGCTGGCCGACACCCTCGGCATCGACCGGTTCGCGTACGCGGGCGTGTCCCTGGGCGGCGCCGTCGGCCTGCACCTGGCCGTCCACCACCCCGAGCGGCTGTCCTCGCTGGCGGTGCTGTGCTCCTCCGCCCACTTCGGCGGGGAGGCGCCCTGGCGGGAGCGGGCCGAGCGGGTGCGCCGCGAGGGCCTGGCCGGGCTGGCGGACGGCGCCGAGGCGCGCTGGTTCACGCCCGGGTTCAGCGTGCCGGGGCTGGTCCGCGACCACCGGGAGGCCGATCCCCAGGCGTACGCCGCCTGCTGCGACGCGCTCGCCGCGTTCGACCTGCGCGACCGGCTGGGCGAGATCACCGTGCCGACGCTGCTGGTGGCGGGCCGGCAGGATCCCGCGACCCCGCCCGCCCATCTGCGGGAGATCGCCGACGCGGTGCCGGCGGCGACGCTGGTGGAGCTGCCCGGGGCCTCCCACCTGGCGCCGGCGCAGTGCCCGCGGGCCGTGCTGAGCGCGCTGCGCACCCACCTCGACGGACCGGCGGCGAGCGGCATGGCGGTGCGCCGGGAGGTGCTGGGCGACGCCCATGTGGATCGCGCGCAGGCCCGGCAGACCCCGTTCACGGCCCGCTTCCAGGACTTCATCTCCCGCTACGCCTGGGGGGAGATCTGGACCGACCCGACGCTGTCCCGCCGCGAGCGCAGCATGATCACGCTGACCGCGCTGGTCGCGCACGGTCACCACGACGAGCTGGCGATGCACGTCCGGGCGGCGCGGCGCAACGGGCTGACGCCGCAGGAGATCGGCGCGGTGCTGTTGCAGACCGCCGTGTACTGCGGGGTGCCGGCCGCCAACTCGGCGTTCGCGACGGCCCAGCGGGTCCTCGCCGAGGAGGAGACGGGCTGAGGGGCGAGGGTGACCCTGCTGGCCGCACTCCCGGCAGCGGCTCGCTCCCGGCGCTCGGGCGTGCCTAGGCTGGCGGTATGTCCACTGTTCTGATCACCGGCGCCACCTCGGGGCTCGGCCGGTACGTCGCCTTCGAACTGGTCCGCTCCGGTCACCTCGTCCTGGCCCACGGCCGCGACCGGGCGCGCACCGAGCGGCTGGTCGAGGAGCTGCGCACGGAGGGCGCGGCCGAGGGGTTCGTCGCCGATCTGGCCCGGCTGGCCGAGGTGCGGGAGCTGGGCGCGCGGGTGGCCGAGGCGCATCCCGGCCTCGACGTGCTGGTCAACAACGCGGGCGTGGGCGCCGGGACACCCGGCTCCGGGCGCGAGCTGAGCGCTGACGGGCATGAGCTGCGGCTCGCCGTGAACTACCTCGCGCCCGTGGTGCTGACCCGCGCCCTGCTGCCGGTGCTGCGGGCGAATCCGCCGGCCCGGATCGTCAACGTCGGCTCGGGCGGCCAGGAGCCCGTCGATGCCGCCGATCCCGAACTCACCCGCGGCTACAGCGGGATCTCGGCCTACTGCCGCAGCAAGTTCGCGCTCGCCGCGTACACGTTCACCCTGGCCGAGGAGTTGGCGGGCAGCGGTGTGTCGGTGAACGTGCTGCACCCCGCCACCTACATGGACACGGCGATGGTCCGCGAGGGCGGCATCACCCCGTGGAACTCCGTCGCCGACGGGGCACCGGGCGTACTGGCCCTGGCCACCCGGGAGACGGGCAGTGGCGGGTACTACGACGGGACCCGGCCGGCGCGGGCGCACGAGGCGGCGTACGACGCTGACGTGCGCAAGCGGCTGGCGGCGGTGACGGAGCAGTTGCTGGGCATGTGACGCCGGGGACGCCGGGTCGGTGCAGGCCCCGCCTGTCCAGCGCGGCTCAGCGCAGCCCCCGCCCCGTCTCCAGCACCTCCCGTGCCCGGGCCGCCAGGTGCTCGGCGCCGCACGCCCGGGCCAGGTCCAGGCTCCGGCCCAGTTCCGCGGCCGAGCGGGCGGCGATGCCGTACTCGACGCGGGCCGCCGCGTGCTCGTACTGGCAGGGTGAGGCCTCCAGGTAGGTGACGGCCCGGGCGGCGAGCTGGACCGCCCGCTGTCCCGTCGCCAGGGCGGCGGCGCAGCGCAGGGCCTCGCCGACGGCGGTGTCCGTGCCGAACCGCTCGGCCTGCCGGCGGGCGTCGGCCGCGAGCTGGGCGGCGCGGTCCGGGTCCTGCCCGGCGAGCGCCTGGGCGAGGTCGATGGACCAGGGCGCGAGGACCGGGTTGTGGCCGCCGCGGGAGGCTGCGGTCTTCTCGGCGGCCTCCAGTTCGTTGATGCCGTCCTCGGTGCGGCCGACGGCGAGCAGCAGCCGGCCGCGCACGGAGCGGATGTCGGGCAGCACGATGGTGGACGGGTACGGCGGCGCGAAACCGTACCGTTCGGCGACCGACCATGCCTCCTTGACCCGGCCCCGGGCCAGCAGGGTGTCGACCAGACCGCAGGTGGCCGACCAGTACAGCGGCAGGCGGCGGCCGACGCGTTCGGCGAGGACCACGGCCTCGCGCAGGGTGGACTCGGCGTCGCGCAGCCGGCCCTGCCTGCGGTAGGCGAGCCCGAGGAAGGCGTTGGCCAGGGAGAGGTGGACGCCGTGCCAGCCGGCCGTGGTGTAGACACGCCGGGCTTCGGCGAACAGGCTCTCGGCGCGGTCGAGCCGGTCGGCGTAGGTGTAGGCGCTGCCGAGCATCATCAGCAGTTCCATGCCCCACTCGGTGTCGGTCCAGCCGAGGCCGGGCGCGAGGCGGCCGTTGACCAGGGCGCGGTCGCACAGGTCGATGACCTCGTCGGCGCTCTCGCCATGGGTCATCGCGTCGAAGGCGCGCAGGATCAGCAGGACGCGTTCGGCGTTGTCGCGGCCCGCACAGGTGCTCGCCAGTTCGGCCAGGCGCCGGGAGCGGGCCGGGGAGACGGTCTCGCCGTGGATGCCCTCCCACATGAACTGGAAGGCCCGCAACCGCATCCGGACGGGGCCCGCCTCGTGCCGGGCGGCCTCGGCCTCGACCGTGCGGACGGCCTCCTCCAGCTGGTCGTTGTGGAGCAGCGCCTGGGAGAGGCGGACGACGGCGTCGACCCGGTCGCCGTCGAGGCCGGGCATGCCGAGGGCGCTCTGGAGGTGGTCGATGGTGACCGCGGGGTCGGTCAGCAGGGTGGCGCAGCCGAGTTCGTAGAGGACGTGCGCGTGCACCTCGGGGAGGGGCGGCTCGGCCAGGGCGCGTTCCAGGCAGCGGCGGGCCGCGTCGGGCGCGCCGACGGCGAGGTGTTCGCGGGCGGCCTCGCGCAGCTGCTCGACCAGTTCCTCGTCGTCGTCCGGGTGCACCTTCAGCAGGTGGCGGGCGGCCTCGGCGGCGCCGCGGCCTCGCTCGGTGATCATCTGCGCGGCGACGCCGTGCATGGCGGTGCACACGCCGGACGGGATGGAGTTGTAGACGGCGGTGGCGATGAGGGGGTGGACGAACTCCAGCTCGCCGTCCGTGCGTCGGGTGCCGGCGGACGGTTCGGGCGCGGTGAGGATGCGGGCGTCGCAGAGGAGTTCGGCGCACGTGCGGGCCAGTTCGTCGTTCATGGTGGCGAGTTGGGCGACCATGTCGACGGTGATGCCGGTGCCGAGGATGGCGGCGGCCCAGGCGAACCGGGTGGCCTCCAGGCCGAGGCCCTTGAGCCGGTCGACCAGTCCGCCGTCGCGGGCGGCGCGGTTGAGGGCGCGCAGCTCTCCCGCCTGCGCCTCGACGGGCGGGAGTTCGCTGTCCCGGACCTTGGCGAGGAGTTCGACGGTGTCGTAGGGGTTGCCGCCGGTGACGGCCCAGACCTCGCGGCAGAACGCGTCGTCGGCGTGCCGGCCGACGGTGGCGCGGGTGAGTCCGGCGGTGGCGTCCGGGGTGAGGGCGCTGAGGTTGTGGACGGGGCGGCCGGCGGCGGCCACCGCGTCGAGCAGGCGGGCGCCGTCCCCGCTGACCTCCCCGGGCCGGCGGGCGACCACGACGAGGACGGACAGGTCGTCCAGGCGCTCGGCGAAGGCGGCGAGCCAGCGCAGGGTCTCCTGGTCGGCCCAGTGCGCGTCGTCGACGAGCAGGACCAGCGGCCACTGGCGGCGGGAGAGCCGGCGCACGGCGGCGACGAGTCCGTCGCAGACGTACTGCGGGTCGGCCTTGTCGGCCCGCGGTTCCGCTATGCCGAGGGCGGGACCGGCGATGTCGTACCAGTCGCCGAGGTACTCGCGGGCCTCCTCGGGCAGTAAGGACAGCAGCGCGGGCTGGAGCAGTTGCCGTACGACGTGGAAGGGGACGGATCTCAGCGTCTCGGCGCCGCGTGCGGACCAGACGGCGCAGCCGCGGCGTTCGGCGATGCGCCGGATCTCGGCCAGCAGCGCGGTCTTGCCGAGTCCCGCCTCGCCCCGGATGACCAGCAGGCTGCCCGCGGACGACTGGTCCGCGCACAGGACGTCGAGCGCCCGCGCGACGGTGGCGAGCTCGGCGTCCCGCTCCCACAGGGGAGCCGAGCCGGCCGCCGACGGCCGTCCCTCCGTCATCCCGTTACCTCCCCAGGTCGCCCGAATGACGTACGGAACCCGAGCGTAGCCGTCGGGCGGGGCCCTCGGTGGCCGCTCGCGGCAGCTGCTGCCCGGCCGGGTGAAACAGGGGGCGGGCGGGCGACGCGACCGCCCGCACGACCAGCGAACGGAGTGTCAACGACGTCTGACGGAGGGCGGCACCGAAAAATCCGGGGAAAAATATTCCGCTTTGCCCCCTTGGCGGCGGATCCTCTCATCCCGCTTTCACGGTCGCCTCATACGGTGGGGGCATGACGCAGGTGACTCCTCCCGGGTGGTACCCCGACCCCGGGCAGACGAACGACGGTCCGCCCACCGAGCGCTGGTGGGACGGCAAGGCATGGACGGACCAGACCCGCCCCGCCGGCACGGCCGCCGCGTGGGGTCCCCCGGGCGGGCCGGTGCCGGACGGCGGACCGCACCCGGCCCAGCCGGCGGGTCCGGCGCCCTCGGCTCCCGCCGGGTTCGGCGCCCATCCGGGGTATCCGGAACAGCAGGGGTATCCGGGCCGGCAGGAGTATCCGGCGCAGCCGGGCTATCCGGCGTATCCCGCCCCACCGCCCGCCCCCTCCCGGCGCCGGCTGCGCACGGGCATAGCCGTCGCGGTGACGGCCGCGGTACTGGCGAGCATCGGGGTCGGCGTGTACGCCCTCACCAAGGACGGCGGGGGCGGCGACGACCGCGCCGGGTCGCAGCAGGGGCCGGGCGGCGGCCAGGACGGCGGCCGGGGCGGACCGTTCGGCGGGCCCGGCGGCGGCTCGGGCGGGAACGGCGGCTCCGGCGGGAGTGGCGGCTCCGGCGGGGCCTCGCCGTCCCCGCGTCGGTCGGAGGCGCCGAAGGTCAAGGGCGGCGGCTCGGTGCCGGACCCGGTCAACGGCATCAGCCTGCCGGTACCGAAGGGCTGGACCGGACAGACGATCAGCGTCGGGGCGCAGGTGACCTCCGACGACGCCTACAAGTGCCCGGGCAACTCGGCCCAGACGTGCACCGCGGGCGGCGCCTACACGGCCCCGGCGGTGGCGCTGGGCATCGAGGACGACACGGCGGAGGAGGTCGCGAAGGCGGACATCGCCGCCAACGCCAAGCAGTCGTACGGCGGCACCACCTACGGCAGCATCACCTCGCACGAGGTGCTGGCCTCCGAGGCGGTGACGGTGGCCGGGCAGAAGGGCTACCTGGTGCGCTGGAAGGCGGTCACCAGCAAGGGGTCCGACGGCTATGTCGAGTCGGTCGCCTTCCCCTCCCCCAACGACGCCCGGCAGATCGTGGTGGTCCGCTTCGGCGTGGACGTCGGGCAGAAGCTGTCGGTCGTCGACGAGATCCTCAAGGGCATCAAGGTCTCGTCCGGCGGCGGGAGCGGCCAGGACGTCTGAGAGACGGATCGGCCGGGTGGGATTCCCCTCCGCTCAAGGGGAACCCCACCCGGCCGGGGGGTGCGCGCCGCCCCCGTCCCCACGGTGCGGCGCGGGCAGGTCACCGTCCAGTCATCCCGTGAACGGCGGCCTGGGTCTCATGTCAGTCCGAGCGAGGGCAGCACGGCGGCCTCCACGAAGCGGACGAGGTAGTCGGAGTCGGCGTAGTGGCCGTCGAGCACCGGCCGCACGCGCAGGACGCCGAACATCATGGCCGGGACGTACTCCAGCGCCGGGTGGCCCGCCCGGACCTCGCCCCGGGCCACGCCCCGGGCCAGGATCTCCTCCAGCGCGGCGATCTCCGGGTGCACCAGCGCCTCGCGCAGCGCCTGGGCCAGCTCCTGGTCCGCCGTCACCGCGTGCCCCAGCGCCTGGAGCAGCCGGGTGTCCTTGCCGGACCAGTCGCCGGCGGCCCGCGCGGCCTGGCGCAGGTCCTCGGCGAGCGATCCGGTGTCGATGCCGGCGAACTTCACCCGGCGGTTGGCGCGCAGTGCCGCCGCGACGAACTGCGGCTTGGTCTTCCACTGCCGGTAGAGCGTGGACTTGCTGCACCGGGTGCTGGCGGCGATGCCCTCCATGGTGACGGAGTCGTAGCCGCACTCCCGGATCTGTTCCAGCACGGCGTCGAAGAACTCCCGCTCACGCTCCGGCGTGATCTTGGAGCGGCGCGAGGCGACGACCGTGTCCGGTGCGTCCGCGGCCTGCGACGTCATGCGGTGCTTCCCCTCACTCGTGCTTGTTTCCCGTGGCTGCGCGGTGCCTGGTGCCCGCGCGTGGTTCCAGTGTGGCGCACATCAATCGATACGCAAGTGTACCGGTACCGGACCGTATCGGTACACTGGCGTATCGGTACGGCAACGTATCGATGAGTTCCGGTGCGGACCGGGGCTCGTCCGCACCACGACACGCACCACCGTCAGCGAGGGGGCCGGGGGATGAACGCCCGAACCGAGCCTGCGGAGACGGAGGCGGAACCGGGGACTCCGGCCCGTCCGTCTCTGATACGTGAGTTCCTGCTGGTCGCCGGGCTCTTCCTGGTCTACAAACTGGGCCGCCAACTGGCCACCGGCCACACCGCGGACGCCTTCCGCAACGCCCGGCACGTCTGGCACCTGGAGCGGAGCGTCCACCTCCCCGACGAGACCGCCGTGCAGTCCGCACTGCTGCACGGCGACACCCTGGTCCACCTGGCGAACACCTACTACGCGACCGTCCACTTCCCGGCCACGGTCGCCTTCCTGGTCTGGCTCTACCTGCGGCGGCCCGCGCACTACGTCTGGGCCCGACGAGTCCTCGCGGTCCTCACGACGGCCGCCCTCGTGCTGCCGTTCACGTTCCCGCTCGCCCCGCCGCGCATGCTGACCGGGACGGGCCTGGTCGACACCGCCCGGATCTACGGCCCCTCCGTGTACGGCCCGCCGTCCAGCGACCACCTCTCCAACCAGTTCGCGGCGATGCCCTCGCTGCACTTCGGCTGGGCGCTGATGGTGGCGATCGGCCTGATGGCCGCCACCCGGTCCCGCCGGCGCGGGCTGTGGCTGCTGCACCCGCTGATCACCCTGCTGGTGATCGTGGGCACGGCGAACCACTACTGGCTCGACGCGATCGTCGCCACGGCCATGCTCGGCCTCGCCCTCGCGGTCGTCCCTCCGCCACGGCCCACGGCCACCACGGCGGGACGCGGCACCGGCCTGCTGAAGCCGCGCGAGACCGTCCTGGCGGGAGCGGGCCGATGAGCGCCGCCGCACTGGCCGCCCTCGGCCTGTCCCTGGTGTCGGCCGTCGCCTACGCGCTCGCCGCCGTCGCCCAGGAACGGCTCGCCTCGCGCAGCGCCGGCACCGGCCTGCTGCGGCTGCTGGGCACCGGCGCCTGGTGGTCGGCGGTCGGACTGAACGCCGCCGCCGCGCTGCTGCACGTCGTCGCCCTGAAGTACGGCCCGCTGACCGTCGTACAGCCGCTGGGCGCGCTCACCCTGGTCGCCGCCGTGCCCCTGGGTGCGCGCGCGGCCGGCCGGCGGGTGAGCGCGCTGGAGTGGCGCGGTACGGCGCTCACGCTGCTCGGGCTCGCCGCGCTGCTGGTCACCGCCTCCGGCCCGGCGCCCGCCCGGGTGCTGTCGCTGACCGAGGCCCTGGTGGTCGCGGGTACGACCGCCGCCGCGATCGGCCTGCTGTCCCGGCCCGGCGCCCGGCCGGGCCTCAGGCACGCCACCGCGTCCGGCTTCGCCTCCGGGGTCGCCTCCGCGCTCACCCAGACGGTGACCGTGGCGGCGACGGACCGCTCGGGCCCGGTGCTGAGCACCGGGGTGATCGTGGTCGCCGTACTCGTCGCCGCGTTCGCCGTCGGCGGACTGCTGCTGTCCCAGACGGCCTATCGCGGCGGCCTCGGCGCCCCGCTGGCCGTGGTCACCCTCACCAACCCGGTGGCCGCCGCGGTGATCGGCCTGACGCTGCTGGGACAGGGCCTCCAGGGCGGTGCCGCCGGGGTGCTGCTGGCCCTGGCCGGCGCGGGGCTGGCCTCCTGGGGCGTGGTGCTGCTGACCCGGGCGGCCCCCGCGCCCGCCGGTCATGAGGAGGCCGGCGACGACGACGAGCACCCGGTGGCGGCCGTGCTGGCGCTGGAGCCGGGAACGGCGACCGCGGAGCCGGTGCTGCTGCCCCGGCAGCCGGAACAGCCGGGGCACCTCACGGCACTGTGACCACCCGGGCACACGGCGGCGGCCGGTGCGCGCGTTCCGCGGGCACCGGCCGCCGTCGCCGTGCTGCTTCCTGCTGTCCCGTGTGCCGGTCAGCCCCAGCCGCGCGCGTCCTGCTTGAGCGCGGTGTCCACCGTCAGCGCGGTGGCCACCACGAGGCTCAGCAGCGGTTCGGGCAGCTGGTAGTGGATTTGCAGGACGTAGTTGTCCGCCGTCGTGAACAGCGTCTTGGCGAGGCCTTCCCAGGTCTTGGTGATCCGGGCGACCTCGTTGTCGGCGTGGTCGACGATCGCGAAGTTCCAGGCCCGCCAGTTCTCCGCCTTGATCGCGCCGACCTGCTGGCCGTTCGCCGTCATCGCGAAGTTGATCTTCCCGATCATGTTCTTCTGGACGATCTCACCGACCGGCGAGCCGTCCGGGCGGGTCACGATCACCCGCGACTTGAAGATCTTCGCGGGCCGGGTCAGCAGCAGCTGCGGCTGGCCGTAGGCGTCGCGGATCTCCAGCTTGTGGGTGAGGAACTGGTCCAGGCTGGAGACGAAGCGCAGGATCTTGCGCAGCACGCCCTGGCCGACCTGGGTGACCGAGCCGATCTCCCGGCCGTTCTGATCCATGACCTTGTACTCGTTGGTCAGCTCGATCAGCTTGGCCTTCTGGTTCACGACCAGGACGGGCTCGGTGAAGAGGGTGCCCCCGCCGGGGCCGCCGGCCGCGACGCCGGCCTGCTGCTGCACCTGGCGCTGCACCCTGGCCTCACCGGCCTGCTGCTGCGGGAAGGCTGCCTGCTGCGGCGGAACCTGCCCGGCCTGCTGCTGGGCCGGGTTGGTGTGCTCGGTCCACTGCGCGCCGTCCCAGTAGCGGAGCGTCTGCGCCGCTCCGTGCGGATCCGGGTACCAGCCAGCAGGAGTGTTCGATTGCGTGGTCACCGGGGCACACTACCCTGATGTGACCGGTACCCGACCAGTCCGCACGGAGCGGTGTTCATCGCCCGTTCACCCCGTGACGATCGCCGGGTCGCTGACGCCGGGCCGCCCGTTCTCCACGTGCCCGGCGAAGCCGCGCAGGAAGGCCGGGTCGGCGTCGGAGGTCACGGTCAGGTCGTACCAGCGCTTGCTGGCCCCGAGCGCGACGGTGTGCCGCACGGTCGCGCCGGGCCGGACCGTCACCGTGACCGGCTTGCCGCCGTAGCCGTTGACCAGCTTCAGCTTCGCCGTGCCGGAGCCCTTGTTGGTGAAGGTGAGCTCGACGTCGTCACCCTTGTGCCGGGCGGTGACCTCGGGGCCGGCGGCCTTGTTGTGGCCCTTGAAGACGCGCAGGAAGCCGTTGGGGCCGTGCACGGCGAGGTCGTAGTCACCGCCGGAGTACGCCGAGTTCCAGGTGTCCGAGAGGGTCTTGCCGGCCTCCGTGGTGTACGTCCAGGGGCCGTCGGTACGGCTGTTGGACGTGACGAGGAAGACCGCCCCCGCGTGCGCCCCCGAGGCGAACGTGAGCGTGAACTTGCCGGCCGCGGTGTCCGCCGAGCCGTCGACCACCGGGGCGTACTTCAGCGGGCGGGTGGGCCGGCTGCCCCGCTCCTGCCGGGGAAGGGTGCCGTTCGCGGGAGGCTTGGGCACGTAGTCGGGGTGGCGGTCGTGGTCCTTGGGCTGGTAGCCGGCCGTGGAGGGCAGCACGACCCGCGCGGTGTCCTTGCGGGAGAAGTCGAAGGCGCTCGTCAGGTCGCCGCACACGGCCCGCCGCCAGGGCGAGATGTTCGGCTCCTGGACACCGAAACGTCGCTCGATGAACCGGATGATCGAGGTGTGGTCGAGGGTCTCCGAGCAGACGTACCCGCCCTTGCTCCAGGGGGAGACCACCAGCATCGGCACCCGCTGGCCGAGCCCGTAGGGGCCGGCGGCATGGCCGGCGTCGCCCTTGAACAGGTCCGGCGCGGGGTCGACCGTCGACTTGCCCTGGGCGGCCGAGGCCGGCGGGTAGGGCGGGATGACGTGGTCGAAGAAGCCGTCGTTCTCGTCGTAGGTGATGAACAGCGCGGTCTTCCCCCACACGTCGGGGTCGGAGGTGAGCGCGTCCAGGACCTGGGAGACGTACCAGGCGCCGTAGTTGGCGGGCCAGTTAGGGTGCTCGGTGAAGGCCTCGGGGGCGACGATCCAGGAGACCTGGGGCAGCTTGCCGCTCCGGACGTCCGCCTTCAACTGGTCGAAGAAGCCCTCGCCCTTGCGGGCGTCGGTGCCGGTGCGGGCCTTGTCGTACAGCGGGTCGCCGGGCTTGGCGTCGCGGTACTGGTTGAAGTACAGCAGCGAGTTGTCGCCGTAGTTGCCGCGGTAGGCGTCGTTGATCCAGCCCCAGCCGCCGGTCGCGTCGAGGCCGTCGCCGACGTCCTGGTAGATCTTCCAGGAGACCCCGGCCCGCTCCAGGCGCTCGGGGTACGTGGTCCAGCCGTAGCCCGCCTCGTCGTTGCCGAGGACCGGGCCGCCGCCCTTGCCGTCGTTGCCGGTGTAGCCCGTCCACATGTAGTAGCGGTTCGGGTCCGTGGAGCCGATGAACGAGCAGTGGTAGGCGTCGCAGACGGTGAAGGTGTCCGCGAGCGCGTAGTGGAAGGGGATGTCGTCGCGGGTGAGGTACGCCATCGTCGTGGCGGACTTGGCGGGCACCCACTTGTCATACTTTCCGCCGTTGAAGGCGGTGTGTCCGTCGTTCCAGCCGTGCGGGAGGTCCTGGATGAAGGCCAGGCCCAGGTCGTCGGCGTCCGGGTGGAAGGGCAGGATGTCCTTCGTGCCGTCGGACTGCTTCCAGACGGACCTGCCGTTCTGGGTGACCGGGCGGGGGTCGCCGAAGCCGCGGACTCCTCGCAGCGAACCGAAGTAGTGATCGAAGGAACGGTTCTCCTGCATGAGGACGACGATGTGCTCGACATCGTCCACCGATCCGGTGCGGTGGTGGGCGGGCAGGGCCGCCGCACGCTGGATGCTGCTGGACAGCGCCGTGAACGCCGTGGTGGCGCCCGCGATCTGGAGGAAGCGCCGCCGGTTGACTTCGGACATGGGTGAGGATCCTCTCATCCTGACGTACGCGATGCCGCCAGGTGACGGAATCCGCGCGGAGCGAGTGTTCCAAGAGCAGCAAACGTCAGGGAAGGGTGCGGTGGCGCCCACATGAAGTCGTGGAGACGGAAGGAACTCGGGTGCCGCCCGGCCTCTCGCCTGCCCCGGCTCCCGGTTCCGCGGGTGTGCGCGGGCGCCCCGGCCAGTCGTGCTGCCGGGGCGCCCGGTCCGGTCGGCAGGACGGGCCGGTCAGGACGTCTGGTACGCCTCCACCTCGCTGAACTGGCCCGCCGGCCAGCCCGTGTTGGCGGTGACGGTCAGGCGCAGGTAGCGCAGGTTGGTGCCGCTCGGCAGGGTCACGGTCGCGGTGTTGCCGGTGGCCGGGTCGAAGCGGTAGCCCTGCGCGCCCAGCACGGTCGAGTACCCGGAGCCGTCGGTGCTGCCGAGCACCGTGACGGTCTGGGTGCGGGCGCCCCAGGCCGAGGACGGCGGCAGCTTCAGCACCAGGCGGCGCACGGCGTAGGAGGAGCCGAGGTCGACCGTGAGGGACTGCGGGAAGGCGTTGTTGGTGGACTCCCAGTACGAGTTCGCGTCGCCGTCGACCGCCTTGCCGGGGGTGTAGACGTCCTGGGAGCCGGTCGCGGTGGCCGGACGGCCCTTGGCGAGGTTGCGGTTCGGGTCGGGCTCCGGGTTGCCCTGCCCCGGCTGCGGCCAGGTGGAGCAGTCCGACCAGGTGCCGGACCAGCCGGAGTTGCCGCCGCCGTCGGTGAGGGCGAAGGAGCCGGAGTTCGCCGGGTAGGGGCAGTTGTAGACGCCGGCCGCGCCGACCTGGGTGGCGGTGACGTTCTTGAAGGTCGCCGCGCCCTGCGCCTCGGCCTGGACCACGACCGTGCCGGTGTTCCGCACGGTCGCGCCGGTGACGTTGACGTTCCGCACCGGGTAGCCCTGCCCGCCGCCGGAGACGAACTCGAAGGCGCTGTACGGGCTGTCGGTGATCGTCGTGTTGGTGATGTTGACGGTCGCGTTGATGGCGCTGTCGTAGGAGTCGACGCGCAACGCGCCCATGGGGTGGTTCCAGTTGGGGTTCATCGCGCCGGTGCGCACCAACGTGTTGCCGTCGACCGTGATGGTGCCGGCGAGGGGGTGGAACGGGTCGAGGAACTTCTGGTTGGAGATGGCGATACCGCTGCCGAGGGCGTTGGTGTCGGAGATCAGGTTGTTGCGTACGGCGATGTCGGTGCCGCCGTAGATGGCGATGCCGTTGGCGAGGTTGGGCTGCGAGATCGTGTTGTTCTCGAAGCTGGAGTCGGTGTCCGGGGAGTACAGCGACCACATGGCGAGGGAGTCGTCGCCCTGGTTGCGCAGGAAGTTGTTGCGGACGCGGACGCCCTTCGCCGTGCCGTTGAGGTTGAGTCCGTCGGCGGTGGTGTCGAGGATGCGGTTGTTCTCCACCACCAGGTTGTCGTTGTTGCCCGTGAGCCACAGGCCGACCTTCAGGTGCTGGATCCACATGCCGGAGACCGAACTCCCGGGTCCCAGTGAGCCGTTGACGAAGTTGTCCGGGCTGGAGTCGACGCGTTCGGTGACCTCGCCGATGACCGCGAAGTCCTTGATGCGGACGTTGCCCGCCGAGCCGGACTGGTCGATGAAGCGGGAGGTGTGCACGACCGAGTACCAGCTGCCCGCGCCCTGGAGGGTCACGTTCTGTACGCCGCTGAGCGAGGACGTGATCCGGTAGTCGCCCGGCGGTATCCACACCGTGCCGCCCTGGGCGGCGGCGATGGCGTCCCGGAAGGCCTGGGTGGAGTCGCCGTTGCCGCTGGGGTCGGCGCCCTTGGAGACGACGGACACCGAACCGGCGGGCTGGCCGGCGGCCGGGGCGACCTGTTCGAAGTCGGCGACGTCGACGGTGACCTGGACGCCGGCCGCCTCCACGGCGACCTTGTCGCCGGCCTGGACGTTCTGCCCGAGCAGCAGCCGGGTGTTGTCGAAGAAGTGGTGCGTCCTGGCGCCGGGGATCCAGCCGGTGTCGACGTAGGAGTACTTGGAGGTCACCGGGAGGGTCTTGGCGAGCCTGGTGCCGTTGACGTACACGTTCGGGGCGCCGGACTGGCCGTCCGGCACGCTGTAGGCGATGTTCACCGCGTTGGAGGCGCGTGGCACGGTGAACTCCACCCGCTGCCCGGGGGACAGCCGGACGGCCTGCCGGCCGGAGGCCTCCGAGGCGAGGCTGCCCTGCGTGTAGTCCGGGCCGATCTTCGTGCCGTTGCCGGTCGCCGACTCGGCCTCCACGGAAGTGAAGGGGAGGGTGGCGCCCGCGGCGGCGTGGGCGGCCGGGGCGATGCTGACGAGCATGCCCGCGGCGAGGGCGACGACCGCCCCGACGGCGGGCATGCGCCGGAGGTGTCCGACGGTGCTGCTGTGCATGTGCTGATCCCTTCGTGGTGGGGGTGCGTGGGATAGCAAGGTGCGTACGGGCGCGGCTCAGGCGCGCAGCCAGGCCGCCGTGTCCCGCGGCAGCCGGCCCGTGTCGTCCAGCGGGCCGCTGCTGAGCAGGAGCCGGGAGTGCGCGGGCAGGTCGACGGGCGTGGCCGCGAGGTTGACCACGCACAGCGCGTCCGCGCGGGAGAAGGCGAGCACGCCGTCGGGGGCGGGCAGCCAGGTCAGGGGGCCGTCGCCGAACTCCGGGCGCAGCGCGATGGCCTCGCGGTAGAGGGTGAGCGGGGAGTGGGGGTCGCGCTGCTGCCGGTCGACCGCGTACGAGGGCCAGTCGGCCGGCTGCGGCAGCCAGGGCTCGTCGCGGGAACCGAAGCCCGCGTGCGGCAGGCCGGCGGCCCAGGGCAGCGGCACCCGGCAGCCGTCGCGGCCGGGGTCGGCGCCCCGCGAGCGGAAGTACATCGGGTCCTGGATGCGGTCGGCCGGGATCTCGGCCTCCGGCAGGCCCAGCTCCTCGCCCTGGTAGAGGTACACCGACCCGGGCAGCGCGAGGGACAGCAGGGCGGCGGCCCGCGCCCGCCGGGTGCCGAGCGCCAGGTCGGTGGGGGTGCCGAAGGCCTTGGTGGCGAAGTCGAAGGCGGTGTCCTCGCGGCCGTACCGGGTGACCGTGCGGGTGACGTCGTGGTTGCACAGCACCCAGGTGGCCGGGGCGCCGACGGGGGCGTGCTCGGCGAGGGTGGTGTCGATGGAGGCGCGCAGCCGGCCGGCGTCCCAGGGGCAGGACAGGAAGGAGAAGTTGAAGGCGGTGTGGAGTTCGTCGGGGCGCAGGTAGCGGGCGAAGCGCTCGGGGTCGGGGAGCCAGACCTCGCCGACGAACACACCGCCGTACTCGTCGGCGATCCGGCGCCAGGAGCGGTAGATGTCATGGAGTTCGTCGCGGTCGACGAACGGGTGCGGCTCCGGGTGCGTGGCGAGGTCGGGGAGGCCTGGGTCCTTGGCGAGGAGGGCCGCCGAGTCGATGCGGACGCCGGCGACGCCCCGCTCGAACCAGAAGCGCAGGATGTCCTCGTGCTCCTGGCGGACCGCCGGGTGCGCCCAGTTGAGGTCGGGCTGTTCGGGGGTGAACAGGTGCAGGTACCAGTCGCCGTCGGGCAGCCGGGTCCACACCGGGTCGGTGGAGCCGACGAACTGGGACGGCCAGTCGTTCGGCGGGAGTTCACCGTGCGCGCCGCGTCCGGGCCGGAAGTGGAACAGCTCGCGCTCGGGGCTGCCCGGCCCGGCGGCGACCGCGGCCCGGAACCAGGGGTGCTGGTCGGAGACGTGGTTGGGCACGATGTCGACGATGGTCCGGATGCCCAGCTCACGGGCCTCGGCGATGAGTTTCTCGGCCTCGGCCAGGGTGCCGAAGGCCGGGTCGATGGCCCGGTAGTCGGCGACGTCGTAGCCGCCGTCCTTCAGCGGAGACACGTACCACGGCGTGAACCACAGGGCGTCCACGCCGAGTCCGGCGAGGTACGGCAGCCGGGCGCGGACGCCCGCGAGGTCGCCGGTGCCGTCGCCGTCGCCGTCCGCGAAGCTGCGGACGTACACCTGGTAGATGACGGCCGAGCGCCACCAGTCAGGGTCCTTCCGGGCATGGCTGGGCTGTCCCACTGGGCTTGCCTTTCTGTAGACGGGGGCGGCGGCGTCAGCCCTTGGTGCTGCCCGCGCTGATCCCGGCGATGATGTGCCGCTGGAAGACGAGGAACAGCGCCACCATCGGGATGCTGGCGATCACCATCGCGGCGATGAGCACGGTGAGCTGGATGTTCTGCGACAGCTGGACCAGGGCGACGCTGATCGGCTGCTTGCCGGTGTCGGAGAAGACCATCAGCGGCCACAGGAAGTCTTGCCAGACGGCGACCAGCGCGAAGATCGACACCACGCCGAGCACCGGCCGGGACATGGGCAGGACGACGGACCACAGGATGCGGAGCTTGCCGGCGCCGTCGATCTCGGCGGCCTCCAGGACATCGCGCGGCAGCTGATCGAAGAACCGTTTGAGCAGGTAGAGGTTGAAGGCGTTGGCGACGGCCGGCAGCCAGATGGCGAGGGGGTCGTTGAGCAGGCTGGTGTGGATCAGCGGCAGGTCGGCGACGGTCAGGTACTTCGGGACGACCAGCGCCTGCGCCGGGACCATGAGCGTGGCGAGGATGCCGCCGAGGACCACCTTGCCGAAGGCGGGCTTCAGCTTGGACAGGGAGTAGGCGGCGGCCGTGCAGAACACCAGCTGGAAGGCCCAGGCGCCGGCCGCCTGGACGAGCGTGTTCCCCAAGTGCCGGGGCAGCTCCATGAGGTCCCAGGCGTCGGTGTAGCCGCTGAGGTGCCAGTGCTCGGGAAGCAGCGTCGGCGGGGTCCGGGCCACTTCGTCCGGGGACTTCAGGGCGCCGGTCGCCATCCAGTACACGGGGAAGAGGAAGGCGAGCGCGAAGAGGACGACGACGGCCGTGAACACCGTCCAGTAGAGGGCCTTGCCGCGCGGGCGGGCGAGGGTGGCCGGGGAGATCAGGGTGCGGGTGCCGGTGGTCATGCGTCCCCCTCGGAGCGGGTGAGCCGCAGATAGACCGCGGAGAAGGCGCCGAGCAGCAGCAGGAGCATCACGCTGAGGGCGCAGGCGCCGCCGAAGTCGTTGTAGAGGAAGGCGTACTTGTAGATGAGGTACAGCACGGTGACGGTGGCGTTCTCCGGGCCGCCGCCGGTGATGACGAACGGTTCGGTGAACACCTGCATGGTGGCGATGATCTGGAGGAGCATCAGCATCAGCATCACGAACCGGGTCTGCGGGACCGTGACGTGCCGGACGCGCTGGAGGAGGTTCGCGCCGTCCAGTTCGGCCGCCTCGTACAGCTCGCCGGGGATGGACTGGAGGGCGGCCAGGTAGATGAGGACGGTGCCGCCCATGTTGGCCCACGTGGCGACGATGACCAGGGAGATCAGCGCGGTGTCGGTGCCGTTGGACCAGTTCGAGGTGGGCAGGTGCAGGAAGCGCAGCGCCTCGTTGGCGAGGCCGGCTCCGGGGTCGTAGAACCACTTCCACAGCAGGGCGCTGACCACCGGCGGGATCATCACCGGCAGGTAGACCACGACCCGGAAGAAGGCCTTGGCGTGCCGCAGCTCGTTGAGCACCAGGGCGAGGACGAAGGGGATCGCGAAGCCGATCAGGAGGGCCAGCAGGGTGAACGTGAGGGTGTTGCGCCAGGCGGCCGTGAACTCGGGGTCGTGCAGGACCCGGGTGAAGTTGGCGGTGCCGATCCACTCGGGCGGGGAGCCCGGGGTGTACTTCTGGAAGGCGATGACGACCGCGCGGATCGCCGGGTACCAGGAGAACAGGGCGAAGCAGAGCAGTCCGCCGAGGAGGAAGCCGTAGGCGCGGAGCTGGTCGGTGAGGCGGCGCCGCCTCCGGTCCCCTGCCGGGGGCGGCGCCGGGACCGGGGGGACGGCGGTGTGCGCCGGGAGCCGTCGCTCGGCCGTCTTCGTCATGGCGGTCAGCTCCGGGCCAGAATGCTGTCGATCTTGCCGGACGCCTCCTTGAGGAGCTGGTCGATGTCGGCGTCCTTCTTGGTCAGGACGGCGGAGACGGTGCCGTCGAGGACGGAGTAGATCTGCTGGGCGTGCGGCGGCTCGATCTTCAGCTGGAGCTTGTGGTTGCCGTCGAGGAACGCCTGGTAGTTCTCCACCGGGACGTTGGCGTTGGCCTTCTTCACCCGCTGGTCGGTGGCGTCGGCGGCGCCGGTGAACAGGCGCGGCTCGGGCAGGCCGACGGGGGCGTCGTGCTTCTTGGCGCGCGCGTAGTCGCCGAGGAAGCCCTTGCCGGGGGTGAGGAACATGTGGTCGAGCCACTTCAGGCCGGCGCGGATCTGGGCGGGCGTGGCCTTCCTGTTGAACATGTAGCCGTCGCCGCCGATGAGGGTGCCCTTGCCGCCCGGCATGGGGGCCAGGGCGAGGTCCTTGTAGTTTCCGCCCTTCTCCTTGACGAGGATCGGGATGTTGTCGGGGGCGGCGAGGTACATGCCGAGTTTGCCCGAACCCATCATCTGCTGCGCGTCGTTGATGACGAGGAGCTGCTTGCTGCCCATGGAGTCGTCGGTCCACCGCATGTCGTGCAGGTTCTCCAGGACGGCGCGCCCCTCGGGGGTGTCGATGGTGGCCTTCTTGCCGTCCGCGCTGACGACGTCGCCGCCCTGGGAGTACAGCTCGGCCGTGAAGTGCCAGCCGCCCTGGTTCTGCGCGCTGTAGTCGGCGTAGCCGACGGTGCCGTCGCCGAGGGCGGCGATCCTCTTGGCGGCGGCACGGACCTCGTCCCAGGTCGCCGGGGGCTTGTCGGGATCCAGGCCGGCCTTCTGGAAGAGCGCGCGGTTGTAGACCAGCCCCATGGAGTACCCGGTGCGCGGGATGCCGTAGACCTTCCCGTCGACGGTGTAGATGTCCCGCAGCTGCTTCTGGATGCTGTCGTAGTCCTTAAGTTCCCTGAGTTCCTTGAGGTACGGGGTGAGGTCGGCGGCCTGGCGGACGTCGACGACGTGCCGGGCGTCCGTGAAGTACGTGTAGAACACGTCCTCCATCTGGCCGCCGGCGAGCTTGGCGTCGAAGGTCTTCGGGTCCTGGCAGGGGAAGGCGTCGTGCGCGACGACGTCGACGTCCGGGTTGGCCTCCTCGAAGGCCGCGATGTCCGCCTCGAAGAAGGAGCGGTCGAGCTTGGCACTCCTCGGCGGTTCGCAGTTGACGGTGATGCGGGTCTTGCCGCTCGCCGAACCGTCGTCACCGGACCCGCAGGCGGTGGCGGCGAGGGCGAGGGAGGAACAGACGCCGATCGCGAGGACGGCACGGCGGAACCCGGTGTGTCTCATCGGTGGACCCCTCATGGCACTCAAGGCAGGAGCGGTGGGCGTCGCACACTCAAGCACCGCCGACATCGGTCCGCAAGATGTCGCGCGGAATCTGCAATTGTTCGACAGTGAGCTGGATCTTCCGGAGCTCAGTCGCGCGGGGCTTGCGCGGTGGAGCCGCGCACCACCAGCTCCGGCTCGAACAGCAGCTCCTCGGCGGGTACGACGGTGCCCCCGATCTGCGCGTTCAGCAGCTCCACGGCCGCGCGCCCCATGGCCTCGATGGGCTGGCGGACGGTGGTCAGCGGGGGCTCGGTGCAGTTCATGAACGCCGAGTCGTCGTAGCCGACGACCGAGATCCGGCCCGGGACGTCGTACCCCTTGCGGCGCGCCGCCCGGACGGCGCCGAGCGCCAGCGGGTCCGAGGCGCAGATGATGCCGGTGACGCCCCGGTCGATCAGGCGTGCGGCGGCGGCGTGGCCGCCCTCGATGGAGAAGATGGCCCGCGCGACGAACTCGTCCGGCAGCCCGCCGGCGATCGCCCGGGCGGCGGCCAGCTTGCGCGCCGACGGCACGTGGTCGCCGGGGCCGAGCACCAGCCCGATGCGCTCGTGGCCGAGGGAGGCCAGGTGGCGCCAGGCCTGCTCGACAGCGACGGCGTCGTCGCAGGACACACCGGGGAAACCGAGGTGGTCGATGGCCGCGTTGACCAGCACGACCGGGATGTTGCGCTCGGCGAGCAGCCGGTAGTGGTCGTGCGGCGCGTCGGCCTGGGCGTACAGGCCGCCGGCGAACACGACGCCGGAGACCTGCTGCTGGAGCAGCAGCTCGACGTAGTCCGCCTCCGACACGCCGCCCTTGGTCTGGGTGCACAGCACCGGGGTCAGCCCCAGCTGGGCCAGGGCACCGCCGATGACTTCGGCGAACGCCGGGAAGATGGGGTTCTGCAACTCGGGCAGGACGAGACCGACGAGCCGGGCGCGCTCACCGCGCAGCTGGGTGGGGCGCTCGTAGCCGAGGACGTCGAGAGCGGTCAGCACCGCCTGCCGGGTGGCTTCGGAGACTCCGGGCTTGCCGTTGAGGACCCGGCTGACCGTGGCCTCACTGACCCCGACCTTCTTCGCCACTTCCGCAAGTCGTCGCGTCATGCGCGCAAGAGTAGCGCAAACGATGCAAGCGGCTTGCGTCGACGACGCGCACAAGGAGCCGGAGATCCACGTGAGGAGTCGGGGGTGCGCGAGAGGAGTCGGGGGTGCGCGGAAGAGGCCGGGGGTGCGCACGGTAGGGACCGGGGATGCGCGCGGAAGGGACCGGGGGGCGCCGGGGCGGTGACGCGCCGAAGGAGCCGGGGGCTGCGCAAGGGGTCGGGGTCCACGCCGGGAGCCGTGGGGAGCGCACGGAGTCGGCCGTGCACCGAAGGAACCAGGAACCGCGCAGCGAGCCGCGGGGCGCGCAAGGCGTCGAGATCCACGCCAGCAACCGTGGGGAGCGCAAGGCGTCGGGATCCACGCCAGCAACCGTGGAGGCCGTGCGGAATCGGCCGCGCACCGAAAGAGCCGGGGACCGCCCCCGGATTCGGGGTGGGCGACGGCCGTACCGCTCGGCTCCCACGGGGAGCCCGTGTGCCGGCCCGGCGCCGTCGGCGACCTGAACGCCGGCGGTGCCGGGTCAGTCCTCCGTGGACGGCACGACCGTCAGGTGCGAGGCGGCGTCCCGCGGGCGGCGCGGGCGGCGCACCGGCACGGCGGGCCGGCGGGGATCGCGCAGGACCATCGTCAGACGCCGGTAGCCCAGTTCCCGCAGCGGCTGCGGGATCTCCTCGACGATGCGGCACTCGGTGCGCCCGCGCCGCGGGTCCGGGTGGTGCAGGAGGCGTACGGCGCCGTCGAGGCGGGTCGCGGCCTCGCCGACGGCCCGTATCCAGTGCGGCAGGCCCTGCCGGTACGCGGCTTCCATGATCGGGTCCTGGGCGATCTCCCGGCGGACCGCCTGGAGTTCGTGGTCGTGCCCGTGGGTCTCCAGGGCGGTGCGGAGCTGGGCCAGCATCGGCAGGCACCAGCCGGGCTCGTGCTCGCCGAGGACCTCGCCGGCGTCGGGGTGGAAGAGCACGAACCGGAGGAAGTTCTCCCCCGGCATGGCCGTGGGGTGGGGGCGCACCCCGTGGAAAAGTGTCTCGAACGCGCTGTTGGCCATGACCACGTTCCAGTGGTGGTCGACGACCAGGGACGGGCAGGACTGCGACTCCAGCAGCGTTCCGTAGTCCTGGAGGTACGCCTGGATCTCGCAGGTGTCGGGGACGGGCCGCGGTGCCGGCCGCTGCCCTCCTGCCTGATATGCCATCGGGAGGTCACCCCTCTTGCCTCTGCGGCCTTTCTCGCGGCCATGCGATCCTGCTGCCCAGGCAAGAGCCATGTCAACTATCGTGGCATTTCGTGCCGGTCGACGGCTGAAATTCGCCACAGTTGTGGCGACACCTGGATGTGAGTTCGAGACACCCGCTACTCTCCGGGAAGTTCACGCCGATCGCTCGTGAGAAGCACGGACGCATCTGAAGCCCTCTAGAGACGTAGGAGTTCTGTCGGTGACGGATGGCTACGAGGATCCGGGCGCCTCGGCGACCGCCCAGCTGCCGGCCGTCGTCGCCCGCGTCACCGCGCTCGCCGACCGCCTCGGCGTCCCGCACGCCGAGGTCTTCGACGTGGGGCGGCTCTCGACCGCCTGCGGGGTGCCGGAGCCGGTGGTCAAGGCCCTGCTCAGCGGTCGGCCCGCGGGCGAGCCGGACGTCCAGGCCCGCTTCCTGCAACGCCTGGACCTGCTGCGCCGTACCCGGCTGAAGCCGGGCGGACGCCGGTACACCCAGCAGGAGATCGCCGACGGCGCGGGCATGTCACGGCAGCAGGCCGGCGCCCTCATCAACGGCGACCGGCGGCCCACCATGGAGCACTGCGACGCCCTCCAGCGCTTCTTCCGGGTGCACGCCGGCTTCCTCACCGCGGAGGACCCCGAGGCGCTGGCGGGGGCGCTGCAACGCACCGAGCAGGAGCTGTTGCAGAAGCTCGCGGACCGGGAGCGGGCCGCCGCCGAGGACCTGGAGGATCCGCTGGAGCGGCTGTTGCAGGACCACGGCGTGCGCGGAATCGCCTGGCGCGCCGCGCAGTTGCCCACCGACCAGCACCGGGACAAGGTCGCTGAGTGGCTCGACATGCTCCTGGAGAGCGTCAAGCGGCCCGAGTCGTGAGCCGGGGGAGAACTGTGGGCATCGGCAGGGACATGCGCCGGCTGTGCAACGAACTGGTGGGCGGGCTCACGCTGCCCGTGCCCGCGCCTCCGGATGAGCTGTACCGCGCGCTGTGCGAGGCGATGAGCCACCGGCGCGGGCGTGCGGTGCACTTCCGCACGGCCGCCTTCCCGCCCGGCACGGCCAGCGGGCTGTGGCTGGACCTGACCGACCGGGACGTCGTCGTGGTGGAGGAACGCACCGCCCCCGAACACCAGTTGGTGATCCTGGGCCACGAGCTGTGGCACATGCAGGCCGACCACTGCGGGCTCCACACGGACGGCGTCGGCACCGCGACCCGGCTGCTGAGCGACCACACCGACCGGGAAGCGCTCCAGGCGGCGGTGCAACGCGTCGCGGCCCGCAGCCGCTTCGACGTCGCCGAGGAGCGGGACGCCGAGACGTTCGGGCTGCTGCTGGCCAGCAAGTGCCGCACCTGGCTGGCCGGTTCGGGGTTGCGCGGGCCGGCGCAGCGGGACGGCGTGGCCGGCCGCATCGAGGCGTCGCTGGGGTACCCGGGTCCGCAGGGCTGAACCGGACCGGGGTCGCCGGGCGGCCGGCCCTGTGGCACTCCGAGCGCGCCCGGCGCCGTACGGCGGGAAGCCGACGCCGCACCGCACGGGAGCCAGGTGTGCCGTGCGGAAGTTGAGAAACGTTTCGTCGGGTCGGGCGGCACGTCGTGCGGGGTGATCGGGGCGGTTCCGCCTCGGCTAAGCGGGCTAACCGGCGCGGAGCCGGGCGGCGTTGTCAGTGGTGGGCGGCAAGCTGGGAGTGTGCGCCGTACGACGCGGTGCACGGCGCCGCAGGGCGCGTGACCGTGACGCCTACTCGGGGAGAGCCGACCGATGCCCACCGCCGTACTGACCGACCGCGAGCGTACCGCCGTACAGGCCTACCTGCGTCTGCTGCACACGGTGCGCGCCGCCTTCGACGGGCCACCGGAGGAGGACCGGCCCGCCGTCGTCCCGCCCGTCGTGCTCGCGGAGGCGGAACAGGCACTGGCCCGTGCGGGGCTCGCGGGCAACGAGGCGGAGTTCTTCCGGCTCCTGCACGACTGGTGCCGGCCCGTGTGAGCGTCGTGACGGCTCGGCGCCGCCGCCGTCACCCGGACGACGGTGGCGGTGCGGGCCGGGTGGGACCGGCTGTCAGGGGCGTGGGGCGGGGTGCGGTATGACCACCGACGTGGCCACCACGCCGTGCCGTACGGTCCACCGGCCCTCGAAGACCTGGAGCCGGTGCCCGCCGATCACGGGGCCGGGGACGAGGAGCTCGGCGCGCAGGCCGCCGGACGATTCGCCGTCGGCGTCCGGCCGCACGGTGATGTCGGCCTCGGAGAAGTCCAGCCACATGCGGGTGAGCGGGAACCACGCCTTGTAGACGGACTCCTTGGCGCTGAACAGCAGCCGGTCCCAGTGCACGGCGGGCCACCGCGCGGCCAGCCGGTCGAGGCGCTCGGTCTCGGCGGGCAGGAAGACGGACGGGCCCACCCCTTCCGGCAGCGGCCCGTGCGGTTCGGCGTCGATGCCCAGGGAGGCGAGGTCGGTGGCGCGGACCAGCGCGGCGGCGCAGTAGCCGTCGCAGTGGGTCATGCTGCCGAGCAGCCCGTCCGGCCAGCGCGGGGCCCCCCGCTCACCGGTGAGCACGGGCTGCGGCGGCACGCCGAGCTTCTCCATGGCGCGCCGGGCACAACCCCGGACGGCCGCGAACTCACGGCGCCGCTTGGCCACCGAGCGCGCGACGAGCGCCTCCTCCGCCGGGTAGAGCGGGGAGTCCCACAGCGGGTCGTCAGCGCGCGCCTCCACGGCCACGACCGACTCCGGGAGCAGCTCCTCGATCACCTGCTTCGACCTCCATCGGCAGGACACGGCGCAGCCTTCCCGGCGGATCCGGACGCTTGCGCCACTCGCGGGGATATCCCACGGAGACCTCCATGAAGCGGACTCCGTCGTGCCACGTGGTGCGGGGGATGTGCAGATGGCCGTAGACCGCGGTGGCGACCCGGAACCGGCGGTGCCAGTCGGCGGTCAGCGTGGTGCCGCACCACATGGCGAACTCGGGGTGCCACAGGACCTCGGTGGGGTGCCGGTCCAGCGGCCAGTGCCCGGCCAGCACGGTCGGCAGGTCCGCGGGCAGCTCGGACAGCCTGCGCTCGGTCTCGGCGACCCGCGCCCGGCACCACGCGTCACGGGTCGGGTAGGGGTCGGGGTGCAGCAGATACTCGTCGTTGCAGACGATGCCGGTGCTCTCCGCGTAGGCCAGGCCCTCCGCCTTGGTGGCGGAGCCGGCCGGCAGGTACGAGTAGTCGTAGAGCAGGAAGAGCGGGGCCACGACGGCCGGGCCGCCCGCGCCGCGCCACACGGGGTAGGGGTCCTCGGGGGTGACGACGCCGAGCTCGCGGCACACCTCGACCAGGTGCTCGTAGCGGGCGACGCCACGCAGCGTGACCGGATCGCTCGGATGGGTCCACAGCTCGTGGTTCCCGGGTGCCCACAGCACCTTGCTGAAGCGGCTCGCGAGCGTGCCGAGGGCCCAGCGGATGTCGGCGACGGTCTCCGCGACGTCACCGGCCACGATCAGCCAGTCGTCGTCGCTCTCGGGGCGCATGTCGTCGATCAAGGCGCGGTTGTCCGGATAACCGATGTGGAGATCGCTGATGGCCAGCAGCTGTCCGGCCCCGGCCGTCGACTCCACCCCGCACACCCCTTCCGATCATCCGATGACACAACGAGAACACATGCCCCGGGCACGGGACAAGAGGTTCCGGCCGCCGCGTGTCGCGATCCGGGCCCGGTCCGCCTCGCGCGCGTCCGGGACGACCGGGACGAGACGGCCGCGCGTCCGGGACGGGACGGCCCGCGCATCCGGTACGAGACGGCCCGCGCGTCCGGTTACGGGACGGCCCGCGAATGCGTGACCGGACGGCCCGCGAATCCGTAACACCCGCGTTGCACGAGGGACCCCTGGAAAGCCGTATGATCGCCCCAACACCAGCGCCCTCAACCCCCCTGTTTCCAGGGCTGTTTGGTGACCCTTCCTCCTCCCTGCCCGGGCACGGGCCGCTCCGCCCTGCCCGCACACCCGAAAGGGGCCCGCATGCTCTCTCGCGTACGCGTCTGGCTCAACCGCACGTACGCGGAGAACGTGTTCTTCATGGATCAGCTGCGGAGAAATCCCAGCGACCGCGCGGTCGAGATCCACGCCACGCACGGCGACCCGGACTCCCCCGTGCTGGCCGCCGCCGACACCGCCGAGCTGGAGCCGGAGGGCCTGTCCCCGGCCGCGTACGTCGAGTACGCCCTCGACCAGTGCGCCCGGCGCGGCATCGACGTGTTCGTGCCCCGGCTGCACCAGGCCGCGATCGTGGCGCACCGGGCCGAGTTCGCGGCGGCCGGTACGGCGCTGCTGGCCCCGACGCCCGAGGCGGTCGCCGTGTTCGAGGACAAGGCGATCGCGTACGCGGCGGTCCGCTCGGTGGGCGTCCCGGTGCCGCCGTGGCACCGGGTCCGCACGGCGGACGAACTCCTCGCCGCGGTCGAGGAGTTGGAGGCGGACGGGCACCGGGCGTGCTTCAAACCGGCCGCCGGCGCGGGCGGGGTCGGCTTCCGGATGATCACCCGTGCCCCCTTCTCGCTCACGCACCTCACCGGCTTCCCGGGCCCGTACGTCCAGCTGGACCTGGTCGTGGAGGCGCTGCGGCGGGCCGAGGAACCCGTGGACTGGCTGGTGATGCCGCGCCTGGAGCAGCCCGAGGTGTCCGTCGACTGCCTGACCGGGCCGGACAACCGGGTCCGGCTCGCGGTGGGCCGCACCAAGAACGGCCGCCGCCGGGGCTTCACCCTGGACGAGCGGTGGCTGGCGCCGGCCCGGCTGATCGCGGAGGGCTTCGGGCTGCACCACCTGTCCAACATCCAGTTCCGGATGCTCGGCGACCGGCCGGTGCTGCTGGACGTCAACACGAGGCCCGCCGGTGGCCTGCACCAGCTGTCGCTGTGCGGGGTGAACGCGCCGTGGGCCGCGGTGCAGGTGGCGCTGGGCGAGGACCCCGGAGTCATCGAGCCGCCCTTCCTGGGGCAGGACTACACGGTGGTGTCGGGGCCGCGTCCGCTGGCGCCCGTGACGCTTCCGCGGCAACGGGTGGAGTCCGAGGTCCTGCTGCCCGTGGCGCCGGCGCCCGTGCCGGCGGCTTCGGCGGGCGAGGTACTGCCGCTCTAGGTGACCGGCCGGCCGCGGGTGCGTCGTGGCTCGTAGCGCGGTTCCCCGCGCTCCTTCCGGAACACTGGCGCCCACCGGTATGGACCAATTCCGTTCTTCTCCTTGACAGGGTGGATTGGTCCATACCACATTCATTGACGCAACGCTTCCGCACTCCCCAGCACTCCCGAACACCCCACCCCTGACAGGGAGATCGCGTGCGCGACACACTCGGGCGTTCCAGACGCCGGCTCCTCGCTCTGCTCGGCTCCGCCGCCCTCGCGGTCGGCGGGGCCATCGCCCTCCCCGGTACGGCCCACGCGGCCAACATCCTCACCAACCCCGGCTTCGAGTCCGGCGGCCTCTCCCCCTGGACCTGCACCGGCAACCTCGGTTCGGTCGTCTCCTCCCCCGTGCACGGCGGCGCCAAGGCGCTCCAGGGCGCGGTGACGTCGAGCGACAACGCGCAGTGCAGCCAGACGGTCGCCGTCCAGCCGAACACGACGTACAGCCTCAGCGGCTGGGTGCGCGGCAGTTACGTGTACGTGGGCGTCAACGGCGGCGCGTCCACCTGGACGTCGTCCCCGTCGGCGTACAGCCAGCTCAGCGTCTCCTTCACCACCGGCGCCTCGCAGACCAGCGCCACCATCTATGTGCACGGCTGGTACGGCCAGGGCACCTACTACGCCGACGACATCGGCCTGGACGGTCCGGGCGGCGGGGGCGGCGGCGACACCCAGGCGCCGACCGCGCCGAGCGGGCTCGCCTCCACCGGCAAGACGTCGTCGAGCGTGTCGCTGAAGTGGAACGCGGCCACGGACAACACGGGCGTGACGGCGTACGACATCTACAGCGGGGCCAACCAGCTCCTGAGTGTCTCCGGTACGTCGGCCACGGTCAGCGGGCTGTCGCCGAGCACGAGTTACACCTTCACCGTGAAGGCGCGGGACGCGGCCGGGAACGCCTCGCCGGCCTCCAACTCCGTCACCGTGACGACCGACGCGGGCACCGGCGGCGGCACCGGCTTCAAGCAGGCGGCGCCGTACCTGTACCAGGGCTGGGGCGACCCGCCGAACCCGACCACGGTGATGAACGCGACCGGGGCCAAGTGGTTCACGATGGCGTTCGTGCTGGACTCCGGGGGCTGCACCCCGGCCTGGGACGGCAGCCGGCCGCTGACCGGCGGCGTGGACCAGTCGGCGATCAACCAGATCCGGTCCGCCGGTGGTGACATCGTGCCGTCGTTCGGCGGCTGGTCGGGCAGCAAGCTCGGCGCCAACTGCTCCTCCGCGAGCGCGCTCGCCGGGGCGATCCAGAAGGTGGTCGACGCCTACGGCCTGAAGGCCATCGACTTCGACATCGAGAACACCGACGAGTTCGAGAACGAGGCCGTCCAGGCGAAGATCCTCACCGCGCTGAAGACGGTCAAGGCCAACAACCCCGGCCTGAAGACCATCGTCACCTTCGGCACGTCCACCACCGGGCCGACGTACTACGGCAACCGGCTCATCGAGCAGGCGCAGGCGCTGGGCGCGAACATCGACGTGTTCACCATCATGCCGTTCGACTTCGGCGGCGGCTCGGACATGTACGGCAACACGGTGAACGCGGCGGAGGGGCTGAAGAACAAGCTGAAGTCCACCTTCGGCTGGGACGACGCCACCGCCTACGCGCACATCGGCATCTCCGGCATGAACGGCCTGTCCGACCAGCAGGAGTCGACGACTCCCGCGATCTGGACGCAGATCCGGGACTGGGCGAACTCGCACCACATCGCGCGGCTGGCCTTCTGGTCGGTCAACCGCGACCGGCCCTGCCCGGGCGGCGGTGTCGCCGAGAACTGCTCCGGGATCAGCCAGAGCAACTGGCAGTTCACCTCGATCACGGCCGGCTTCACCGGCTGACGCGCGGGTGAGGTGACACGGAGGGCCGCTCCGCGGAGCGGCCCTCCGTTCTCATGCGAGGTACGCCAGGCCGGGGTGGACCTCGGTGTAGCGCTCGACCAGTCTGCGGGCGACGGTGACCGAGTCGACCAGCGGATGCAGCGCGAAGGCCGTCACGGCGGAAGCCCGGGAACCCGACTCGGCGGCGGCGAGCACCTCCCGCTCGACGGCCTTGACCGCGCACACCAGGCCGGTGGCGTGGCCGGGGAGCGGATCGGCGGCGAAGGGGTGGGCCCCGCTCGCGTCCACCAGGCACGGGACCTCGACGACCGCGTCGCCGTCCAGGGCGGAGAGGGTGGAGCGGTTGCGGACGTTGAGGATCAGGGTGGCGCGTTCGTCGCGGGCGATGGCCCGCATCAGGGCGAGGGCGACCCTCTCGTACCCGCCGGACAGGTCCTCGGCCTCGCGTTCACCCGCGCCGGCGCTCTCCCGGTTCTCGGCCATGTAGGTCGCCTCGCGTTCGGCGCGGGTGCGGTCCCAGGCGCGCAGGGCGGAGACGGCGGGGTCGGCCGCCTCCTCGTAGAACCGGGCCTGCTGGTCGCGGAGGAAGGCGCCGCGGGTCTTCCCGGCCTCCTGGCAGGCGCGGACGGTCTCCCGGTTGAAGTAGTAGTAGTGCAGGTACTCGTTGGGGATCGCGCCGAGCGAGCGCAGCCAGTCGGCGCCGAACAGCCTGCCCTCCTCGAAGGATCCGAGCAGCGCGGGATCGCCGAGCAGGCGCGGCAGTTCGTCGCGCCCGGCGACGCGCAGGCCGCGCACCCAGCCGAGGTGGTTGAGGCCGACGTAGTCGACGTAGGCCTGTTCCGGGCGGGTGCCGAGGACCCGGGCGATACGGCGGCCGAGGCCGACCGGCGAGTCGCAGATGCCGATGACGCGGTCGCCGAGGTGACGGGACATGGCCTCGGTGACCAGCCCGGCCGGGTTGGTGAAGTTGATGACCCAGGCGTCCGGGGCGAGCCGGGTCACGCGCCGGGCGATGTCGACGGCGACGGGCACGGTGCGCAGGCCGTAGGCGATCCCGCCCGCGCCGACGGTCTCCTGGCCCAGCACCCCTTCGGCGAGCGCGACCCGTTCGTCGTTCGCCCTGCCCTCCAGGCCGCCGACGCGGATCGCGGAGAAGACGAAGTCGGCGCCGCGCAGGGCCGCGTCCAGGTCGGTGGTGGCGGTCACCGCGGGCGCGTCGGGGACCCCGGCGGCCTGTTCCGCGAGGACACGGGTCACCGCGCGCAGTCGGCGGTCGTCCAGATCGTGCAGGACGACCTCGGTGACCCGCCCCTCGGCGTGGTCGGTCAGCAGCGCGCCGTACACCAGGGGAACCCGGAATCCGCCGCCGCCCAGAATCGTCAGCCTCACGCCCGCACCTTTCCTCACACCCGCACTCTCGCAGACCTCCGCGGTGAGGGACGAACCCGTGCCGACACCGCGCTCGCGGGCCACGGGGCGGCCATCGAGTCAACGCCGTTTCTTCGGGGCGGCTTCACCCGGGAGTCCCGGGGCCACGGAATCATGCGGCGCGTGGACGAGGGACGACCGGCCGGGCCCGTGGGCGCGGGGCCGGACGACAGCGGTACGGCCGCGCCCGGCCGCCGCGGGGCGTACGGCGGTGACGCCGGCGCGCGGGTGGGGCCGCAGAGCGCGGCACCGGTCGGTGTCCGGTGTCACCGGCACGAGGGGATCGTGGTCACCAACCGGCAGCGCGTCCGGGGCCTCGGATGGCTGGCGGCCACCTGGGAGCTGGCCCTGGCCGACGGCCGCCTGCTGACCGCGCCCGCCGGGCTGCCGGATCTGCGGCCGGGCGAGACCGCGGCCGTGCCCCTGCCGTGGCGGCGGCCGGCGGAGGGCGGTCCGGCCTGGCTGACGCTGCGCGTGGTGACGGCCGAGGACCGGCCGGGGGCACCGCGCGGTACGGAGGTGTGCGCACCGTGCGTCCCGCTGCGGGGGGCGGGGGGCGACAGCTCGGTGGACGGCTACCGGTCCTACGGCCGTGCGGTGCTCGGAGACGTGGTGATCGTCCGGAACGGCAGCGCGGTCTGAGCCGGTACGGGCGGCCTCACCCCGTGAACTGCCGTACCGGGCAAGGACTTTCCTTGCTTCGACTCTTGACGGCCCCCGGGGCGGGGAGCACATTGGCGGCACCGTGAGAGCGCTCTCAAGCAGGCGTGCCCCAGCACGTCTGGGAGCGCTCTCAGGGAACCTCCGCACACACCCGTACCCGAGAGGCTCCCCATGAGCGCATCCTCCGGCATCCCCAGACCCCGCCCGCTGCGGCGCGCGTTCACCGCCGCCGTCGCCACGCTCGGCCTGGCCGCGGCCCTCGCCACGGCCGCCACCGCACCCGCCGACGCCTCCGCGCCCGCTCCGCCCTCGCGCTGTCGCGAGGGCAGCGGCCGGGTACCGGGGGTACGGGCCAAAGGCGTTCGCCGGACCCCGTGGCCGGCGGGCGGGCCGGCGGGCTCGGGTCCGGTGCCGCCGCGAGCGCTCAGCGCAGCTCCGCCCGGAAGGCCACCGGCGTCTGGCCGGTGTGCAGGTGGAAGAACTTGGTGAAGTTCGCCGCGTCGGGGAAGCCCACGGCCACCCCGACGCGGCCGATCGGCAGGTCCGTGTGGGCGAGGAGGCGCTTGGCCTCCAGGACGACGCGCTTGTCGATGAAGCCCTTGGGCGTCTCGCCGGTGGCCGCGCGGACGGCGCGGACCAGGGTGCGGCGGGAGTAGCCGAGGGCGTCGGCGTAGGCGCTGACGCTGTGGTTGGTGGGGAAGCCCCGCTCGACGGCGTCCCGGAAGCGGGTGAAGGTGCTGTCGGCGTGCTGCCGGGAGGTCTCGGCCGAACTGGCGGCGAGATGGGCGAGGCGCAGCAGGCACGCGGTCAGACTGTGCCGCAGGACGGCCGTGTGCAGGCTGAGCGGGAGCGTCTCGGTGTCCTCGTACTCGCGGCGCAGCTGGTCGAAGGCCGCGTGGAGCGCGGCCAGCTGCGCCGGGTCGGGGTGCAGCAGCGGCGGCAGGTCGTAGCGGTACAGGCCGGCGGCCTCGACGGTGGCGCGGGGCAGGAAGCCGGGCTGCATGGTCAGGACGGTTCCGCGGTACTCGGACTCACGGGAGAACCGGTGGACCTGTCCGGGGCGGATCCACAGCAGGTCGCCGGCCGTGGCCTCGTACTCGGCGAAGTCGATCATGTGCCGTACCGGGCCGTCGATGAAGAGCATGACGACATGGAAGTCGATACGGTGGACGCGGTGCAGGGGGGCGTCGACGTGCCAGCGGTGGTCGGTGCCCATCGGGCCGATCTGCATGCCGACGCCGCCGACGGCCAGGTCGGCCGGGAAGGGGAACGTTCTGATCACGTCACCCTCAGCCTGCTGTCTTATGCCCGTCATGCCCGGTTCGCCCTATCTCTGTCGGGTGATCACTGTCCCAGATTCACCACAGGCTGACACACCCCGACCTTTCCTCAAAAAAGTCAGACTTTTAAGTTTGAACGCGTCCGGCCAGCCATCCCGTACTAACCGAGGACTTCTTGAAGATGACTACGCAGACTTCCGACAGCTTCGAGTGGACCGACCTCGACCGGCGTGCCGTGGACACCGCCCGACTTCTGGCGGCCGACGCGGTGCAGAAGGTGGGTAACGGACACCCGGGCACCGCGATGAGCCTGGCGCCTGCCGCGTACACGATCTTTCAGAAGGTGATGCGACACGACCCGGCCGACCCGGAGTGGACCGGCCGTGACCGGTTCGTCCTCTCCCCCGGCCACACCTCGCTGACCCTCTACACGCAGCTGTTCCTCGCCGGCTACGAGCTGGAGCTGGACGACCTCAAGGGCTTCCGCACGCACGGCTCGAAGACGCCGGGCCACCCCGAGTACGGGCACACCGCAGGTGTGGAGACCACCACCGGCCCGCTCGGCCAGGGCGTCGCCAACGCCGTCGGCATGGCGATGGCCGCCCGCTACGAGCGCGGCCTGTTCGACCCGGAGGCCCCGGCCGGCGCCTCCCCCTTCGACCACACCGTCTGGGCCATCGTCTCCGACGGCGACCTGGAGGAGGGCGTCTCCGCCGAGGCCTCCTCGCTCGCCGGCCACCAGAAGCTGGGCAACCTGGTCTTCGTCTACGACGACAACCACATCTCCATCGAGGGCGACACCGCGACCGCCTTCTCCGAGGACGTGCTGAAGCGGTACGAGGCCTACGGCTGGCACACCCAGCGCGTCGCGCCCACCGCCGAGGGTGACATCGACGTCCCCGCCCTTCACGCCGCGCTGGAGGCCGCCCGGGCCGAGACCGAGCGGCCCTCGATCATCGCCATGCGAACGATCATCGCCTGGCCGGCCCCGAACGCCCGGAACACCGAGGCCTCGCACGGCTCCGCGCTGGGCGAGGAGGAGATCGCCGCCACCAAGCGCCTCCTCGGTTTCGACCCGGAGCAGACCTTCGAGGTGGCCGACGAGGTCCTCAAGCACACCCGGGGGGCCCTGGACCGGGGTGCCGAGGCGCACGCGGCCTGGGACAAGCGGATCGCCGAGTGGCGCGCCGCCAACCCCGAGCGGGCCGAGCTGTTCGACCGCGTCAGCAAGGGCGAGCTGCCCGAGGGCTGGGAGGAGAGCATCCCGGTCTTCGAGGAGGGCAAGTCGGTCGCCACCCGCGCCGCCTCCGGGAAGGTGCTCCAGTCGCTCGGCCCGGTGCTCCCCGAGCTGTGGGGCGGCTCCGCCGACCTGGCCGGCTCGAACAACACCACCATCGACAAGACCAGCTCCTTCCTGCCGAAGGGCAACCCGCTGCCCGGGGCCGACCCGTACGGCCGAACCGTGCACTTCGGCATCCGCGAGTTCTCCATGGCCGCGGAGATGAACGGCATCGCCCTGCACGGCAACACCCGGATCTACGGCGGCACCTTCCTGGTGTTCTCCGACTACATGCGCAACGCCGTCCGGATGTCGGCGCTCATGCAGCTGCCGGTGACGTACGTGTGGACGCACGACTCCATCGGCCTCGGCGAGGACGGCCCCACCCACCAGCCGGTCGAGCACCTGGCCTCCCTGCGCGCGATCCCGGGCCTGAACGTCGTCCGCCCGGCGGACGCCAACGAGACCGCGATCGTCTGGGCCGAGATCCTGAAGAGGCACGCCACGCACCCCGCCCCGCACGGGCTCGCGCTCACCCGCCAGGGCGTGCCGGTGTACGCGCCGGACGCGGACGCGGCCAAGGGCGGCTACGTGCTGCGCGAGTCCTCGACGGAGGTCCCGGAGGTGATCATCATCGCGACGGGCTCCGAGGTGCAGCTCGCCGTGGCCGCGCGGGAGCGGCTGGAGGCCGAGGGGATCGGCACGCGGGTGGTGTCCATGCCGTCCGTGGAGTGGTTCGAGGAGCAGCCGCGCGAGTACCGCGAGCGGGTGCTGCCGCCGGCCGTGAAGGCCCGGGTCGCGGTCGAGGCCGGCATCGGCCTGACCTGGTACCGGTTCGTCGGTGACGCCGGACGCATCGTCTCGCTCGAACACTTCGGTGCCTCCGCCGACGCCAAGACCCTGTTCGCCGAGTTCGGCTTCACCCCCGAGAACGTCGCCGCGGCGGCCCGCGAGTCGCTCGCCGCCACGCGCGCCTGACACCGCGCACACCAAGCGCACCGACGCATACCAAGCACACCGACGCACAGAAGACGCACCAAAAGAGAGATGAGCACAGTGACCGAAGCAATCCCGACCCCGGGAGCCCTCAAGCGCCTCGCCGACGAGGGCGTGTCGATCTGGCTGGACGACCTGTCCCGCAAGCGGATCACCTCGGGCAGCCTCGCCGAGCTGGTGGCGAGCGGAAGCGCCGTCGGTGTCACCACCAACCCGTCCATCTTCCAGGCCGCCATCGGTTCCGGTGAGGGCTACGAGGAGCAGCTGACCGACCTCGCCGTGCGCGGGGTGACGGTCGACGAGGCCGTACGGATGATGACGACCGCCGACGTGCGGGACGCCGCCGACATCCTGCGTCCCGTGTACGACGCCTCGGGCGGCCGTGACGGCCGGGTCTCCATCGAGGTCGACCCGCGCCTCGCGCACGAGACCGAGGCCACGATCGCCGAGGCCAAGCAGCTCGCCTGGCTGGTGGACCGGCCCAACGTGATGATCAAGATACCGGCGACCAAGGCGGGCCTGCCGGCGATCACCGAGGTCATCGGCCTCGGCATCAGCGTCAACGTGACCCTGATCTTCTCCCTGGAGCGCTACCGCGAGGTCATGGCCGCCTACCTGGCCGGCCTGGAGAAGGCCCGCGAGCGGGGCGTCGACCTCTCCACGATCCACTCGGTGGCGTCCTTCTTCGTCTCCCGCGTGGACAGCGAGATCGACAAGCGGCTGACCGCCCTCGGCACCGACGAGGCCCTCGCCCTGAAGGGCCGCGCGGCCCTCGCCAACGCCCGCCTCGCCTACGAGGCGTACGAGGAGGTCTTCGCGTCCGACCGCTGGCTGGCGCTCGCCGGGGACAAGGCGAACAAGCAGCGCCCGCTGTGGGCGTCCACCGGTGTGAAGGACCCCGCGTACAAGGACACTCTGTACGTGGACGAGCTGGTCGCGCCGGGCACCGTCAACACCATGCCCGAGGCCACGCTGAACGCGGTCGCCGACCACGGCGAGATCACCGGTGACACGGTGACGGGCGGCTACGCGCAGGCCCGCGCCGACCTGGCCGCCGTCGAGCGGCTCGGCATCGCCTACGACGAGGTCGTCCGGCAACTGGAGAACGAGGGTGTCGCCAAGTTCGAGGTGGCCTGGCAGGACCTTCTGGACGCCGTAGCGACGTCCCTGAAGAGCAAGGGAGTTGACGCCCGATGACCGAGAACGCACCCGCCCAGGCGCCCGCACCCGAGGAGGTGCGCGTACCGGTGGCCCCGGCCGCCGACTGGGTGAACCCGCTGCGGGACGCCCGGGACCGCCGGCTCCCGCGCATCGCCGGTCCGTCGGGCCTGGTCATCTTCGGGGTGACCGGTGACCTGTCCCGCAAGAAGCTGATGCCGGCCGTGTACGACCTGGCCAACCGCGGTCTGCTGCCGCCGGGCTTCTCCCTCGTCGGGTTCGCCCGCCGGGACTGGGCCGACCAGGACTTCGCGCAGGTCGTGCACGACGCCGTGAAGGAGCACGCCCGCACCCCGTTCCGCGAGGAGGTGTGGCAGCAGCTCGCCGAGGGCATGCGGTTCATCCCCGGCGACTTCGACGACGACACCGCGTTCAAGCAGCTCAAGGACGCCGTCGACGAGCTGGACTCCTCCCGGGGCACCGGCGGCAACTTCGCCTTCTACCTCTCGGTGCCGCCGAAGTTCTTCCCGAAGGTCGTCCAGCAGCTGAAGAAGCACGGCCTGGCCAGCCCGCCGAAGGGCTCCTGGCGGCGCGCGGTCATCGAGAAGCCGTTCGGTCACGACCTGGACAGCGCGCGTGAGCTGAACGCGATCGTGCACGAGGTGTTCGAGCCGGACCAGGTGTTCCGCATCGACCACTACCTCGGCAAGGAGACCGTCCAGAACATCCTGGCGCTGCGCTTCGCCAACCAGATGTACGAGCCGATCTGGAACCGGTCGTACGTCGACCACGTTCAGATCACGATGGCGGAGGACATCGGCATCGGCGGCCGGGCCGGCTACTACGACGGCATCGGCGCCGCCCGGGACGTCATCCAGAACCACCTGCTCCAGCTCATGGCGCTGACCGCCATGGAGGAGCCGATCGCGTTCGACGCGGAGGCGCTGCTCACCGAGAAGCTGAAGGTGCTGAAGTCGGTGCGGCTGCCGGAGGACCTGGGCGGGCACACCGTGCGCGGTCAGTACGCGGCCGGCTGGCAGGGCGGCGAGAAGGTCGTCGGCTACCTCCAGGAGGACGGCATCGACCCCAAGTCGAAGACCGACACCTTCGCCGCGATCAAGCTGGGCATCGACAACCGCCGCTGGGCGGGCGTCCCCTTCTACCTGCGCACCGGCAAGCGGCTCGGCCGCAGGGTCACCGAGATCGCGGTGGTCTTCAAGCGGGCCCCGCACTCCCCGTTCGACTCCACCGCCACCGAGGAGCTGGGGCAGAACGCGATCGTCATCCGCGTCCAGCCGGACGAGGGCATGACCGTGCGGTTCGGCTCGAAGGTGCCGGGCACGTCGATGGAGATCCGGGACGTGTCGATGGACTTCGCCTACGGCGAGTCGTTCACCGAGTCGAGCCCGGAGGCGTACGAGCGGCTCATCCTGGACGTACTGCTCGGCGACGCCAACCTGTTCCCCCGTCACCAGGAAGTGGAAGAGTCCTGGAAGATCCTCGACCCGATCGAGGAGTACTGGGCGGCGCACGGCAGGCCGGCGCAGTACGCGTCGGGCAGCTGGGGACCGAGTGAAGCCGACGAGATGCTCGCACGAGACGGACGGAGCTGGCGCAGGCCATGAAGATCGACCTGACCGACACCACGGCAAGCAAGATCAACAAGGCGTTGGTGCAGGGCCGCCGCGCCATCGGGACGCCCGCCGTGGGCATGGTCCTGACGATGGTCATCGTCACGGACGAGGAGAACGCCTACGACTCGATCAAGGCGGCCGAGGAGGCCTCGCACGAGCACCCCTCGCGCACCCTGGTCGTCATCCGGAGGCAGGCCCGCACCCTGCGCGACCGCACCCACTCGCGGCTCGACGCCGAGGTCCGGGTCGGCTCCGAGGCCGGCACCGGCGAGACGGTGGTGCTGCGCACCTACGGCGAGGTGTCCGACCACGCCGACTCGGTGGTGCTGCCGCTGCTGCTGCCGGACGCCCCGGTGGTCGTGTGGTGGCCGGTGGACGCGCCCGAGGCGCCGTCCAAGGACGCGCTGGGCGCGCTCGCCCAGCGGCGGATCACCGACCTGTACGCCGTCGAGCGCCCGCTGGAGGTCCTGAACACCCGGGCCCGCACCTACGCCCCCGGTGACACCGACCTCGCCTGGACCCGGCTGACCCTGTGGCGGTCCATGCTGGCCGCGGCCATGGACCAGGCCCGTGTGAAGGTGACGTCGGCGGCCGTCGAGGCCGAGGCCGACAACCCCAGCGCCGAGCTGCTCGCCCGCTGGCTCCAGGCCCGCCTGGGCGTGCCGGTGGACCGGGTGCACAGCGCCGGCCCGTTCGTGACGACGGTACGGCTCGGCACCGCGAACGGCGAGATCGTCGTCGACCGCCCCGAGGGCCCGCTGGCCACGCTGACCCTGCCGGGCCAGCCGCCGCGCACCCTCGCCCTGAAGGTCCGCCCCACCTCCGAACTCATCGCCGAGGAACTGCGCCGCCTCGACGCGGACGAGATGTACGCCATCGCCCTCCAGGGCGAGGGCACCAAGGAGAACGCCTGAGATGGCCGAGTACCCGAAGCTCACCCACCGGCCCGAGTGGACGGCCCTCGCCGACCACCGCGCCCAGGGCCAGCCGCGCCTGCGCGAGCTGTTCGCGGCCGACCCCGGCCGCGCCGAGCGGTACGTCGTGCGGGTCGGCGACCTGCACATCGACTACAGCAAGCAGCTGATCACCGACGAGACCCTGGCGCTGCTCCAGGAACTCGCCACCGCCACCGGCGTGTTCGCGCTGCGGGACGCCATGTTCCGCGGCGAGAAGATCAACCTGACCGAGCGGCGGGCCGTGCTGCACACCGCGCTGCGCGCCTCGCGGGACGCGGTGGTCGAGGTCGACGGCGAGAACGTCGTGCCGAAGGTGCACGCCGTGCTCGACAAGATGGCCGGCTTCGCCGAGCGGGTCCGCTCCGGCGAGTGGACCGGCCACACCGGCCGGCGCATCAAGAACGTCGTCAACATCGGCATCGGCGGTTCCGACCTCGGCCCCGCGATGGCCTACGAGGCCCTGCGCCCGTACACCGCACGGGAGTTGACGTTCCGGTTCGTGTCGAACGTGGACGGCTCCGACCTGCACGAGGCCACCCGCGACCTGGACCCGGCCGAGACGCTGTTCATCGTGGCGTCCAAGACGTTCACCACGATCGAGACGATCACCAACGCCACCTCCGCCCGCTCCTGGCTGCTGAACGGCCTGGACGATGGGGGCACCTCCCGTTCGAGCGAATTCGAGAACGGGGGAGACAAGGCCGTGGCCAAGCACTTCGTGGCGCTGTCCACGAACGCGGAGAAGGTCACCGAGTTCGGCATCGACCCGGACAACATGTTCGAGTTCTGGGACTGGGTCGGCGGCCGGTACTCCTACGACTCCGCCATCGGCCTCTCCCTGATGATCGCCATCGGACCGGACCGCTTCCGCGAGATGCTGGACGGCTTCCGGATCGTCGACGACCACTTCCGCACCGCGCCCGCCGAGGCCAACGCGCCGCTGCTGCTGGGCCTGCTGGGCATCTGGTACGACAACTTCTTCGACGCCCAGACCCACGCGGTGCTGCCGTACTCGCACTACCTGTCGAAGTTCACCGCGTACCTCCAGCAGCTGGACATGGAGTCCAACGGCAAGTCGGTGCAGCGCGACGGCAAGCCGGTGGAGTGGCAGACCGGCCCGGTCGTCTGGGGCACGCCCGGCACCAACGGGCAGCACGCCTACTACCAGTTGATCCACCAGGGCACCAAGCTGATCCCGGCCGACTTCATCGGCTTCGCCCGGCCGGTCGCGGAGCTGAGCGAGGAACTGAAGGCCCAGCACGACCTGTTGATGGCCAACTTCTTCGCCCAGACCCAGGCGCTCGCCTTCGGCAAGACCGCCGAGGAGGTCCGCGCGGAGGGCGTGGCCGAGGAGCAGGTCGCGCACCGCACCTTCCGCGGCGACCACCCGACCACCACGATCCTCAGCCCCGAGCTGACCCCGTCGGTGCTCGGCCAGCTGATCGCCCTCTACGAGCACAAGGTGTTCGTCCAGGGCGCGGTGTGGAACATCGACTCCTTCGACCAGTGGGGCGTGGAGCTGGGCAAGGTCCTCGCCAAGCGCGTCGAACCGGCCCTCACCGAAGGCGCGGACGTGCCGGGTCTCGACCCGTCCACCACGGCCCTCGTCGCCGCCTACCGCACTCTCAAGAACGCATCGGAGAACTGATCATGCAGCTCGGTCTCATCGGTCTCGGCAAGATGGGCGGCAACATGCGCGAGCGGATCCGCCGCGCCGGCCACACCGTCATCGGCTACGACCGCAACCCTGAGGTCTCCGACGTCAAGAGCCTCGCCGAACTGGTCGAGAAGCTCGAGGCGCCCCGCCAGGTGTGGGTGATGGTCCCGGCCGGCACGGCCACCCAGACCGTCGTCGACGAACTCGGCGACCTGCTGTCCCCCGGCGACACGGTGATCGACGGCGGCAACTCCCGCTGGACGGACGACGAGAAGCACGCCGCCGCGCTCGGCATCAAGGGCATCGGCTTCGTCGACGCCGGTGTCTCCGGCGGTGTGTGGGGCCTGGAGAACGGCTACGCGCTCATGGTCGGCGGCGACAAGGAGAACGTGGACCGGCTCCAGCCGATCTTCGACGCGCTCAAGCCGGAGGGCCCGTACGGCTACGTCCACGCGGGCCGGGTCGGCGCCGGGCACTTCTCCAAGATGGTCCACAACGGCATCGAGTACGCCATGATGCAGGCCTACGCCGAGGGCTGGGAGCTGCTGGAGAAGGTGCACTCCGTGGAGAACGTCCGCGAGGTGTTCCGTTCCTGGCAGGAGGGCACGGTCATCCGTTCCTGGCTGCTGGACCTCGCGGTCAACGCCCTGGACGAGGACGAGCACCTGGAGAAGCTGCGCGGCTACGCGGAGGACTCCGGCGAGGGCCGCTGGACCGTCGAGGCGGCCATCGACAACGCCGTACCGCTGCCCGCGATCACGGCGTCGCTGTTCGCCCGGTTCGCCTCGCGGCAGGACGACTCCCCGCAGATGAAGATGATCGCCGCGCTGCGCAACCAGTTCGGCGGCCACGCGGTCGAGAAGAAGGACTGACCTGCCGTGGGGGACCTCCTTCTGGTCCGCCACGGTGAGACGGAGTGGAGCCTGTCGGGACAGCACACCAGCTGGACCGACCTGCCCCTCACGGAGCACGGCGAGGAACAGGCCAAGTCCCTCGCCCCGCTTCTCACCGGCCGGACCTACGCCCTGGCGCTGGCCAGCCCGCTGAGCCGCGCCCTGCGCACCGCCGAACTGGCGGGCATACCCGGGGTCGTGCCCGACCCCGACCTGCACGAGTGGGACTACGGTGGCTACGAGGGCATCACCACCGTCGACATCCACCGTGCCCGGCCCGACTGGGACCTGTGGACCGACGGCGTGCCGCCCGGCCCCGAGGGACACCCGGGCGAGTCGCCGGAGGAGATCGGCGCCCGCGCCGACCGGGTCCTGGCCCGGCTGTCCCCGGCCCTGGCCGAGGGGGACGTGGTCCTCGTCGCCCACGCCCACTTCCTGCGGGTCCTCACCGCCCGCCGGCTGGGCCTGCCGCCCGCCGAGGGACGGCTGTTCCAGCTCGCCACGGGCACGGTCAGCCGTCTGTCGACGGAACACGACCGCCCGGTGATCACGGAGTGGAACGTCCGGCCGTAGCCGCGGCGCACAGCCGTGTGCCCCCGGTCCGCCGACAGCGGCGCACCGGGGCACACCCCGTTCAACGCCCCGGCGGTCCGGGCGGATTGACAGGTGCCTGCCCCTCGGGTGAGAGTCCCGCTGGTGGAGATCGACGATCTGACGGCGGCCGAGGAACGGGTGTGGCGGGCCTTTCCGCGCGGGGAGCCCGTGGACTTCCGTCAGTCGCCCGGCGAGGACCCCGCCGACGGGGCCGGCTGGGGCGCCGAACGGACCGTGCGGGCCCGGGTGCTGCGGGCACTGCTCCTCGGCGGCCCGCGGCAGGACGGGGAGACGGCCGCGCTCAGTCTCGCGGGCGCCCGGATCACGGGCCGACTGGACGTGCAGTACGCCACCATCGACCATCCGGTGCGGCTGCGGCACTGCCACTTCGACGAGGCCCCGCGGTGCCACGCCGCCCGGCTGCGCGAGCTCAACCTCAGCGAGTCCGTCCTGCCCGGACTCGTCGCCCATGCCGTGCAGGTCGACGGTGTCGTGCGGCTGACCCGCGCCCGGTGCACGGGGATCGTGCGGCTGGCCGGCGCCCGGATCGCCGGCAGCCTGTACCTGGAGGGCGCCGAGGTGGCCGCGCCGGACGCCGGGGAGCCGGTGCTCCAGCTCAACCAGGCCGCGGTCGGCGCCGACCTGTGGGCGCCGGGGCTGCGCGTCCACGGGCAGACACGGCTGAGCGGCGCCACCGTCGCCGGGTCGGTCAACCTCGGCGAGGCGCGGCTCGGCAACCCCGGGCACGCCGCGCTGGAGGCGGAGACCTTCACCGTCGGCGGCGACCTGCTGGTGCGGCACGCGCAGGTGCGCGGCTCGGTGGGCCTGCGCGGCGCCCGCATCGCCGGGCGGCTCGATCTGTCGTACACCTGCCTGTCCCATCCGGAGGGTTCGGCGCTGCGGGCCAGCAGCTCGACCATCGGCGAGCTGTGGCTGCGCAAGGGGCCGCCCATGGACGGCGCCCTCAATCTGCGCCGCGCGCAGATCGACGTCCTGTTCCTGGAACCGGAGTCGGCGCCCGGCGAGGTGCTCCTCAACCACCTGTCGTACACCTCCCTCGTCCCGCACGAGCCCGCCGAGCGCCGCCTGCCCATGCTGGAACGGGACCGCGACGGCTACATCCCGCACGCGTACGAGCAGCTGACGACCGCCTACCGGCGCGTCGGCGACGACCACGCGGCCCGGCTGGTGCAGCTCGCCAAGCAGCGCCGGCACCGCCACACCCTCCCCTGGTACGGCCGGCTGTGGGGCCTGGTCCAGGACGTCACCGTGGGCTACGGCTTCCGGCCGCTGCGCGCCGCCGGCTGGCTGCTGTCACTGCTCGCGCTCGGTTCCGTCGCCTTCGCGCTGCACCACCCGCAGCCGCTGAAGGCGGACGAGGCACCGCCGTTCCAACCGGTGTTCTACACGCTCGACCTGCTGCTGCCGGTGATCTCCTTCGGGCAGGACTCCGCCTTCGCACCGCGCGGCGGCTATCAGGTGCTCGCCTACGTCCTCGTCCTCACCGGCTGGATCCTGGCGACGACGGTGATCGCCGGCGTCACCCGCGCGGTCAGCCGCCAGTGAAGCCGCGCACCGCGTGCTGGGCCGCCAGCCGCACCGGCGCGTTCACGGCGCCGTACCCCTGGTAGCCCGGATCACGCTGGACCAGCTCGAAGAAGACGCGGCCGACGGTCTCGGTGTAGCAGTGCCGGAAGGCGCCGCCCGCCTCGCGGTCGTAGAGGATGCCGAGGTCGCGGTACGCCTCCAGCTCCCCGTCGGCGAACTCGTACCGGGCGGCGAGGTCGTCGTGGTAGTTGGCCGGTACCGGCAGCAGCCGTCCGCCCGCCGCGCGGAAGGCACGGGCGGCGGCCACCACGTCGTCCACGGCGAGCGCGATGTGCGCCGCGTGCACGGTGTCGTCACCGGGGGCCGCGCCGACCGCGAGGGCGATCCGGACGCTGCCGTCGGCATTGGTGACGGCACGGCTGCGCAGGAGCCCGTAGGGGTCGGCGAGGTCGACGCTCTCCTGTGCGTGCAGGCCGAGGACGCTGCGGTGGAAGAGCGTCGCCTCGTCGAAGTGGTGCCAGGGCTGGGCGAGCGCGAGGTGGTCGATGCGGGAGACGGAGTCCGCTGCCTCCGCCAGATCCTCGAAGTCGGCGCGCCAGTCGGGGAGTCCGGGGTGTCCGGTGGCGCAGAAGAAGAGTTCCGTGCCGTCGGGTGCGGCCACCGCGTCGAGCGGGACGTCCTCGGGGGCACGGCGCCGGGGCAGCACCGGGGCCAGCAGGTCCTCCGCTCGGCGGGCCGCGCCGGCCGGGTCCGGGGACTCCAGGCCGATCGCGGTCAGCCGGGTACCCGCCCGGCGGGCGGCGGGGCCGGTGTTGACCAGGACCCGGGCGGTGCCGCGCTGCCACAGGTCGACGGGTTTGCCGCGGTGCCGGGCGGCCCGGGTGAAGCCGAGGGCGCCGAGCAGGGCGGTGACGGGTTCGGCGTCCGGGGTGAGGAGTTCGGCGAAGGCGACGCCGGTCGGGACGACGGGCGCGGGCAGCTCGGCCACGCCGACGGCCTCCTGGAGGAGCAGCAGGGAGCGGTGGGCGTCGACGGCGGTGGGACCGGCGTCGGCCTGCCGGAAGACGTCGTTGAAGACCTCCAGGGAGAGCGGACCGCAGTAGCCGGTGCGCAGCACGTGGGTGAGGAGGCCCGGCAGGTCGAAGCCGCCCTGGCCGGGGAAGCAGCGGTAGTGGCGGCTCCACTGGAGGACGTCCATTGCGAGCAGCGGGGCGTCCGCCAGCTGGAGGAAGAAGATCTTCTCACCGGGGATGTCCTCGATGCCCTTGGGGTCGCTGCCCCGGGACAGGATGTGGAAGCTGTCCAGGCAGGTGCCGAGGGCCGGGTGCCCGGCGGCCTCGACGACGCGCCAGGCGTGGTCGTACGTACTGACGTGCCGCCCCCAGGCGAGCGCCTCGTACGCCACCCGGATGCCGGACTCGTCCGCCAGGTCGGCGAGCCGGCTCAGCTGCTCGGCGGCGAGGGCGTCGTCGTCCAGGGCGTCCGGGGAGACGCTGGAGCAGACGAGGACGGTGTCGGCGCCGAGCCGCCGCATCAACTCGAACTTGTGCCGGGCACGGCGGAGATTGCGCGCGAAGACCTCGTCCGGCACGGCCTCGATGTCCCGCATCGGCTGGTAGAGGTCGATGGCCAGACCGAGGTCGGCGCAGCGGGCCCGGACCTCCTCGGGCGAGAGGGGGCTGGCGAGGAGGTCGTTCTCGAAGATCTCCACGCCGTCGAACCCGGCGCGGGAGGCGGCGGTGAGCTTCTCGGTGAGGGGGCCGCTGAGGGAGACGGTGGCGATGGAGGTGTGCACGGGGGACTCCTTGGGATTTCACGGTGCCTGTGCCGTTCCCCGGGGGGTGCGGGGCTGTGTTCACGCGGGCGGACCGGCGACGGGCGCGGACCCTCACCTGTGGCCCCGCCTCGTGGGCGCGACCGCTACGACGGGCCCGCGGCCGTCAGCCGGCAGCGCTCCCCGAGCGCTCGGCCCCGGCCAGTTCCTCGATGTCGGCCAGCATCCGCGCACTGTCCGGCTCCCGCCCGGTGAACAGCCGAAACGCGTCCGCGGCCTGGAAGACGGCCATCCCGCCGCCGCCCAGCACGGCGCAGCCGGCCGTCCGGGCGGCCCGCACCAGTTCCGTCTCCAGCGGCCGGTACACCACTTCGGCGACCCACAGCCCGGGCCTCAGCCACTCCGCCGGCAACGGCAGACCGGGGTGGGCGGCCATGCCGGTGGGCGTGGCGTGCACGAGGCCGTCGGCATCGCGCAGTGACGCCTCCAGCCGGTCCGCCGTCGCCGTCCCCGCCCGGTCGAGGCCGAAGTGCCGCTGGAGGGAGGCCGCCAGGGCGGCGGCCCGGTCGGGCAGGGCGTCCACGACGGTGACCCGGCCGGCGCCGAGGGTGAGGACGGCGTGCGCGACGGCCGCGCCGGCGCCGCCCGCGCCGAGCTGGACGACCCGTTCCATGGGGGCGTCCGGCAGACCGCGGGCGAAGGAGGCGGCGAAGCCGGTGACGTCGGTGTTGTGCCCGACGGTCCGGCCGCCGTCGAAGACGACGGTGTTGACCGCGCCGAGCGCCTCGGCCCGTGGGTCGAGCGCGTCCAGGTGCGGCAGGACGAGCTGCTTGCAGGGGTGGGTGATGTTGAGCCCGTCGAAGCCGAGGTCGCGGGCGGCGCGGACCAGGTCGCCGACCGCCTCCGGCGGCACGCCGAGGACGTCGGTGTCGAGGAGCCGGTACAGGTACCGCAGGCCCTGCCGGTCCGCCTCCCGGTGGTGCAGGGCCGGGCTGAGCGAGGGGCCGATCCCGGCCCCGATCAGCCCGACGAGATACGAGTCCTTGGCCACGCGGGACCTCCCGAGGCGAAGCTAATGTACGAACCAGTACGTTAGCTATATCAGCCGCACGGATGGTGCGGAAGACCCCCGCCGTGAGCCCGAGCCCTGCTTCTACAATCACCGGCACGCGAACGAGCGCGCCGCCCCGGCGCCTCACGGCCCGAAGGACAGCGATGACCAGCGTCGACGAACCGGTACGACCCGGCGGGCGGGTGCGCGACGCCGCCCGCACCAAGGCCGAGATCCTCGACGTGGCCACGCAGGAGTTCGCCCGGGCCGGCTACGACGGCGCCCGCGTGGACGAGATCGCCGCCCGCACCCGCACCACGAAGCGGATGATCTACTACTACTTCGGCGGCAAGGAGCAGCTGTTCACGGCCGTGCTGGAGCGGGCGTACGGGGTGATCCGGGAGGCCGAGCAGCAGCTGGACGTGGACCACCTGGACCCGGTGGCCGCGATCCGGCGGCTGGCCGAGCTGACCTTCGACCACCACGAGCGGCACCCGGACTTCATCCGGCTGGTCAGCATCGAGAACATCCACGGCGCCGAGCACATCGCGGCCTCCGAGAAGCTCGGCCGGATCGGCTCCCCGGCACTGGACGTGATCCGCCGCATCCTCGCCGCGGGGCAGGAGTCCGGGCTGTTCACGGCCGACGTGGACGCGGTCGACCTGCACGCGATGATCAGCTCGTTCTGCTTCTTCCGGGTCGCCAACCGGCACACGTTCGGCGCCCTGTTCGGCCGGGACCTGGTGGACCCGGCGCAGCGGGAGCACTACCGGACCATGCTCGGTGACATGGTGATCGCCTACCTGACGGCGGAGCGGACGGCCGGCTGACGGTTTCGCGGACGGCCGGCCGACGGTTTCGCGGGCGGCCTCCCGGGACCGGGGACGCGCGAACTCTTGACAGCGGGGAAACGCGGGCGCAACATCCCACCCAACCACGACTAACTACCCAGTGGGTTAATTAGCCGCCGCGATCCGGCCCTCGCCCCGCTCATCCCCCTCCCCCTCCCCCTCCCCCTCCCCCGCGCAGGGTGGAGTCCTCCCCGAAGGAGCACCGCCGTGTCCGTCCCCGCCCCCGCTCCCGCCCCCGGCCCCGCGGCCCCGCCCGGCCAGCCGTGGAAGGCGGCCATGGCCGCCTGGATCGGCAGCGCGCTGGAGTACTACGACTTCTTCCTCTACGGCAGCGCCGCCGCCCTGATCTTCCCGAAGGTGTTCTTCGACGCCTCCGACCCGGCGACCGCGACCCTGCTCTCGCTCGCCACCTTCGGCGTCGCCTACGCGGCCCGGCCGCTCGGGGCGCTGGTCCTCGGGCACGTCGGCGACCGGCTCGGCCGCAAGAAGATCATGGTGTTCACGCTCATGCTGATGGGTGTGTCGACGTTCCTGATCGGCTGTCTGCCCACCCGCGCCCAGGTCGGCACGCTCGCGCCCGTCCTGCTGGTGCTGTGCCGCGTCCTGCAAGGCGTCTCGGCGGCCGGCGAACAGGCGAGCGCCGGCTCGATGAGTCTGGAGCACGCGCCACCGGACCGGCGCGGCTTCTTCACCAGTTTCACGCTCAGCGGCACCCAGGGCGGCCAGCTCATCGCCACCCTCGTCTTCATCCCGGTCGCCCAACTGCCCGAGGAGCAACTGCTGTCGTGGGGCTGGCGGGTGCCGTTCTGGCTGAGCGTGGCCGTCGCCGTCGTCGGCTGGGCCGTCCGGCGCCGGCTGCACGAGACCCCGGCCTTCGCCCGGCAGGCGGCGGACGGGGGCGTGGCCCGGCTGCCGCTCGCGGTGCTGCTGCGCGAGCACTGGGCGGATGTGCTGCGGGTGATCGCGGGCGCGCTCATCGCGTCGGTCAGCACGGTCTTCACGGTGTGGGCGCTGACGTACGCCACGAGCGACGCGGTCGGCATGTCCCGTACCGCGATGCTGTGGGTGGGCGCGCTGGCCAACCTGGTGGCGCTCGGCGCGATCCCGTTGTGGGCGACGCTGTCGGACCGGATCGGGCGCCGGCCGGTGTACCTGATCGGCGCGGTCGGCAGCGCGGTGGCGATGACGGGTTATCTGTGGGCGATCTCCACCGGCTCCTATCCGCTGACGCTGCTGCTCGGCGTCGTGGCCTTCGGCATCGTCTACAGCGCGGCGAACGGCGTGTGGCCCGCCTTCTACGGCGAGATGTTCGCGACCCGGGTCCGGCTGTCCGGCCTCGCGGTCGGCACGCAGACCGGGTTCGCCGTGGCCGGGTTCGCGGTCACCTTCGCCGCCGAGATCGCCGGTCCGGGCGGCGACGACTGGGCGGCGGTGGCCCTGTTCACGGCGGCACTGTGCGTCCCGCCGGCGCTCGCCGCGCTCACCGCCCGCGAGACGCACCGGGTACCGACGGAACTGCTCGGCGAGCGCGCGACACGCGAGGCGTCCCGCCGGGAGCGGGTTCCGGCCTGACACCCGGGGTGCCGGGCGAGAGGACCTCGCCGGAGGCACGCCGGGGTGACCACGGCCTACGGCCACAGGCCAGCGAAGGGACCGCGGGGAAGGCACGCCGGGGGGACCAGAGTCCTACGGCCACAGGCCAGGCGAAGGGATCGCGGGAAAGGCACGCCAGGAGGCCAGGTGCCCACACGAAACGGCCACGCCGGAGGCACACCGGGGTGGCCGGGCGCCCACGGCCACCGGCCAGGCGACACGGCCGCGCGGAAGGCACACCGGGGCGGCCAGACGTCCACGGCCACAGGCCAGGGGCTTGGAAGCTGCGCGGACAGGGGCGTGTCACGGTGGTCGGCTTGAGCTGTTGTCCCAGCGGTGGGTGCTCCAGGTGCGGCGGATGAGGCTACGCGCGGTACGCCTTCAAGTGGCCTTTGCACTTGGAGGTGCTCGCTCAGCAGGTCAATGTGTTCTCGTCGTCCGGTCGTGGCCGCGACCTGTCACGGACTCAGATGCTGCTATGAAGGCTTGTACGAGGGGACGGTTGTCTCCTCGGCGGGTGGCCATGAAGATCCGGCTCGCTGTGGGAGGCCCGTCGAGTTCGAGACGTTGGGCGCCTGGGGGGAGCAGCGTCGTGACGCTGTAGGGGGCGATGGTGACGCCAAGGCCGGCGGCGACGAACATGATGATGGTGTGCCAGTTCGAGCACTCCTGCGCGACCTGGACGTCGATACCGGCATCCCGCAGTGGCTGCGTGTTGAGGTCGAACGCTTGAGCTCCTGCTGTACGCGGGAACAGGATCAGCGGGTCAGCGGCCAGCGCCGTTGCTTCCACATGGTCACCCCGTGCGGCGGGGTGCTCGGTGGGGATGACGGCGACAAACCGTTCCGTCGTCAGCAGGGAAAGGTCGATGCCGTCTCGCTCCTCAGCGTCCCGCACGATCCCGACGTCGGCTGTGCCCCGCTCCAGGGCCGCCAGGACATCGACAGTGAAGCCGTCGTGCAGCTTGATCTGGACGTCTGGGCGGCGGCGTGAGAATTCACGGAGCCGTTCGCTGACGATCGCGGTGGCGGAGGTGATGAAGGCGACATCCAGGCGGCCGGCCTCGCCTCGCCCGACACGGCCGGCCTCGTCGAGGTCGGCCGCCAGACGGCCCAGAAGGTCGCTCGCCCGTGGCTGGAACGCCGCTCCCGCCTCTGTGAGGCGGACGCTTCGGGAGGTCCGCCGGAACAGCTCCACCCCGACAGCCTTCTCGAGCTGCCTGATCTGCTGGGACAGGGCCGGCTGGGCAATGTTCAGCCGCTGGGCGGCACGGCCGAAGTGGAGTTCCTCGGCTACAGCCAGGAAGTACCGCAGATGGCGGAGTTCGATTCGCTGATCCATAGCTCAAACTTATCGATAGAGGCTACTGGCTGTATTGGACATATGGGTGAGTGGGGCCGGAGGCTGCTAGCGGGAAGCTGCACCGGAAAGGAAACCTGCCTCATGCCGTACACCTCTGCCCCGACCGTGGTCTCCTCGATCGCCTCACAGAGTGATGCCGACGCGTTCCGCGCGTTGAACGAGGAGTGGATCTCGCGCCTGTTCACCCTTCAGGAACAGGACCGGGCGGTTCTCGGAGATCCGTTCGGCCGCATCGTGGGCCAGGGCGGCGACGTGCTCCTGGCACGCGAGCCGGGCAGCGGCACCGTCGTCGGATGCGTCGCGCTTCTGGCCTACCCGGGAGCCGTGTTCGAGCTGGCGAAGATGGCCGTGGCCCCGGCCGCGCAGGGACGCGGCATCGGCCGCCAGCTCATAGCCGCAGCGATCGACCGCGCCCAGGCACTCGGTGGGGCTCGGCTGTTTCTCGGCACGAACAGCAAGCTGGCTGCCGCCATCCACCTCTACGAGGAAGCCGGGTTTGTCAGGATCACCCGCGACCGTCTCCCGGTGACCGACTATTACGCCCGCGCCGACACCCTCATGGAACTGAAGTGACGCCGCGGCCCAGAGCCCGAAGTCTGCCTCGCCACGGCTGTCTTCACCAGCATGTCGGTTCCTCCACCGCCCGCAGCACGCGATACCTGCCAAGTCGTGGCCGGACCATCCGGGCGGCTACCTCGACGACACCCCGCACGGGTCGACCGCACTTGCTCACGCCTGGCAAAACGCCTTTCACCGCCTCGCCCGCTGCTACGAGCGGCACGTCACCGTCATCGACGCGTTCTTCGACCTCGCCGACACGATCATCACCGTGCGTAGCCTGAACCGACGGGCGTGGACGACTCGACTCACCGCTGGAACGAACGCCCGAACCGCCGACCATGACCACACGCCTATCCGGGCGGCCTCCTAGACGCCCGTGGCGGCGTCGAGCAGGGGGCCCAGTTCCTGCACGACCGTCGTGAGAGGCCGCACGTCCTGCTCCGCGCGCGCCATCAGGATCGCCCCCTCCAACGCGCTGATCATGAGGGTGGCCAGGGACTCGGCGCTGGACGGGGGGACGCCCATGCGGGTCAGCGCCTCGGCGACCGGGCCCCGCCAGGTCGCGAACGCGGTGGCCGCCGCCTCCCGGGTCGAGTCGCCGGACGTGGCGCAGTCGACGGTGGCGGCGGCGACCGGGCATCCCGCCGCGAAGCCGTCCGCCGCGTACTCGTCGGCCCACTGCGCGGCCATCGCCGCGAACAGGCCGCTCGGCGTCGGCCGGTCGAGTCCCGCGAGGAAGCGGTCGACCCTCTTGCCCGCGTACCGGCCGGCCCACGCGACCGCCTCGTTGACCAGCTGTTCCTTACCCCCGGGGAAGTAGTGCTGGAGGGAGCCGCGCGGTGCGTCCGCGTGCGCGGCGACCTCGCGCATGCCGGTCGCGGTGACCCCCTGCCGCCGGATGAGCTGGGCCGCGCTGAACACCATCCGCTCCCGCGGTCCGCGCCGCGCCTGCGTCATCGTCGACCTCCGTTCCTCCGCCGCCACTCTATGACCGGCGTCATAGCGGCGGCTACTATGACCGCTGTCATAGTCGACCCGCGGCGCGGAGGGCGGCCAGCCATGCACGTCGGATTCATCGGTCTGGGAGTGATGGGGCGGCCCATGGCCCTGCGCCTGGCGTCGGCCGGCACCCCCCTGCTGGTCTGGAACCGGACCCCGGAGCGGGCGGAGCCGCTGCGCGTGGCCGGTGCCGAGGTCGCCGCGGACGCCGGCGAGGTGTTCGCGCGGGCCGAGGTGGTACTGCTGATGCTCGCCGACGAGGCGGCGACGGACGCGGTCCTCGGCCGGGGCACGCCGGAACTGGCCGCGCGGGTCGCGGGCCGGACCGTCGTCCACATGGGCACGACCTCGCCGGAGTACTCCCACGCCCTGGAGACCGAGATCCGCGCCGCCGGCGGCCGGTACGTCGAGGCGCCCGTCTCCGGGTCCCGGGTGCCGGCGGAGCAGGGTCAGCTCGTGGCCATGCTCGCCGGGGAGGAGGCCGCCGTGGCCGCCGTACGGCCGCTGCTCGCGCCGGTGTGCCGGGAGGCGTTCGCGTGCGGGGCGGTGCCGGGTGCGCTGCTGATGAAGCTGGCGGTGAACCTCTTCCTGATCACCCAGGTGACCGGGCTGACCGAGGCGTTCCACTTCGCCGAGCGGCAGGGCCTGGACCGCCGGCTGTTCCTGGACGTCCTGGACGCGGGCCCGATGGCCAGCGCGGTGTCCCGGATGAAGGCGCCCAAGCTGCGCGAGCGGGACTTCGCGGTGCAGGCGGCGGCGCTGGACGTGCTCAAGAACAACCGGCTGATCGCCGAGGCCGCCCGCAAGGCCGCTCTCGCCTCGCCGCTCCTCGACGTCTGCCACACCCTGTTCGAGGAGACGGTGGCGCAGGGGTACGGCGGCGAGGACATGGTCGCCGTGCTGCGGGCGATCGAGGCGCGGACCGCCGAGGCGCCGTGAACGGGCGACCGGGGGTGGGCCCGTTCTGCGCGGCGCGGTGAGCGGGCGGCCGTGGGTCAGCCCTTCGCGGCGCCGTGAGCGGGCGGCCCGGTGCGGGTCAGCCCTTCGGGATGCCGTACGCCCGCTCGACGCGCAGCCGCACCACCAGGCGGCGGTCGCGGACCATCGCGGCCCGGTAGTCGTCCCAGTCCGGGTGCTCGCCGAGGACGTCCCGGTAGAGCCGGACCAGCTCCTCGACGGTCTCGTCGTGCGGGCCGGCGGCGACCGGTGTCAGCTCGGCGGTGCCCTCGGCGACGGTGTACGCCCAGCGGTCGTCGCTGGTGACGTGGTACGAGGCGCGGGGGTCCCGGCGGAGGTTGCGGGTCTTGGCGCGGTCGTCGGTGACCGAGATCCGGATGATCCCCTCCTCGGGGTAGTAGGCGTGACTGACGTTGGACAGCTGGGGGCGGCAGTCGCGCCTGAGGGTGACCAGTACGCCGGCGTGTCCTGCGGAGAGGAGACCGAGCAGCGCGTCCTGCGAGGAGTCCTGAGTCATACCAGGGTCAACTCGCGGCGGCTCCCCGTGCATTCCCCGGCCGAAGGTGAGCAGTAGACAGTGTCTACGCACGCCTGGTAGACACTGTCCATGACCGACTCCGACGCGGGCCTGCGGGCCCGGCTGGTGGACGTGGGCGTGGAGCTGCTGGCCGCCGAGGGCCCGCAGGCGCTGACCCTGCGGGAGATCGCCCGGCGCGCGGGCGTGTCGCACGGGGCGCCGCGCCGCTACTTCCCCACCCACCTGGAACTGCTCTCCGCCATCGCCCGGCGGGGCTTCACCGAGCTGGGCGAGCGGGCACACGCGACGCTGGCACAGGAGCCCGGAGGGCCACGCGCCCAGGTGGCGGCGCTGGCGCGGACGTACCTGGAGTTCGCGCTGGAGCGACCGGGCATGTACGAGCTGATGTTCCGTCACGATCTGCTGGAGAGCGGCCACCTGGGGCTGCGGGACACGAGCCTTCCGCTCTTCACCCTGCTGGCGCGGCTGATCGGCGACGCGAACCCCGGTGCCGACGCCCGGCGGGTGGCGGGTGCCCTGTGGGCGAACCTGCACGGAACGGCGCAGCTGTGGCGCTGGCGCAGTCTCCAACTGGCCCTCGGCGAGGAGGACTTCGGCCCGCTGCTTGACACTGTCCTCACCGCGTACCTGGGCGCCACCGGGGACGGCCGGTGAACCGGCCCTGGACGCTGGCGAGCAGCGTGGCGGGCGCGGTGGTCGTCGCGCTGGACGGTACGGTCCTCACCGTCGCGCAGCCCAGTCTGCAACGGGAGTTGCACGCGTCGTTCGCCGAGGTGCAGTGGACCAGCACCGCATACCTCGTCGCGGTCGCGAGCCTGCTGGTGTTCGCGGGGCGGCTCGGTGACCGGTACGGGCAGCGGCGGGTGTTCGGGCTCGGCATGCTGGGCTTCGCCGCCGCCTCGGCCGGCATCGGCCTCGCGCCCGGGGCGGGGTGGGTGATCGGACTGCGGGCGGTGCAGGGTGTGTTCGGGGCGTTGGCGCAGCCGGCCACACTGGGCATGCTGCGGGCCGCCTATCCGCCGGACCGGCTCGCGTCGCCGCTGGCCGTGCGGACCGCCGCGATCGGGCTGGCGGCGGCAGCGGGACCGCTGGTGGGCGGGGCGCTGGTGACCGGCCTCGGCTGGCGGGCGGTGTTCTTCGTCAGCGTGCCGACCGCGCTCGCCTTCGGCCTGCCCGCCCTGCTCCGCCCGGAGCGGCGCCCGGCACCCGCCCGGACCCCGCTGGACCTGCCCGGGGCCGTCCTGCTCGCGGTGACCCTGGCCGGCCTGGTGTACGCGGTCACGGCCCGGCCGGTCTCCGGGGCGGGCCTCGCCCTGTCCGTGGTGACGGCGGCCGTGCTCGTCCGGCACGAGCGGCGTACGGCGAGCCCGCTGCTGCCGCCCGAGGTGATCGGCTCGCGTGCGGTGGGGGCGGCGCTCGGCATCCTGGTCGCCGTCTCCGCGTCGCTGTTCGGCACGCTGTTCGTCGCCACGTACGTCCTCCAGCGCCACCTCGGCCTCGACCCGTTCGACAGCGCCCTGCGCAGCCTGCCGCTGGCCGTGTTCATGGTGGTCTCGGCCTCTCTGTGCCCCGCGCTGCTGCGCCGGTGCGGTGCGCGGGCGACGACGGCGGGGGCGACGGCGGTGCTCGCGCTCGGCGTCCTCGTGCTGTCCGGGGCCACCGGAACGCCCGCGCTCGGGTGCGGGTTCGCGCTGCTGGGCGCCGGGTTCGGCACGGTGATGGTGGCGGCCACGCAGGTGATCGTGCGGCGGGCGGAGGTGACGGTGGCCGGGGTCGCGGGCGGGTTGCAGCAGACCGCGCTGAACGTCGGTCCCGCCGTGGGCGTGGCCTGCGCGACCGCGCTGCTGAGTACGGGCACCGGTCCGACCCTGCTCGCCCTGGCGGCCCTGACCGCCCTCGCCCTGCCCGCGACCCACGCCCTGCCCGCCCGCGCACACCCCACCCCGCCGGCAGCGACCACGCCCCCGATCGCACACACCCCGCACCCCTGAGAAGGGCCCCGCGCCCCGCCCCCGTCGCGCGCCCCGCCCGCCGGCCGGCTCCCCCGGCTCCCCCGGCTCCCCACGACGTCGAATCGATCACACCCACCCCGGATGGACCCGTCCCGACCAGGGGTCCTGCGCGACGATGAGAGGTGGGTGCGGGCCCGCGCGGGAGTCGGGCCGCATCGGCGACGACGCGACCGGAGGAGAGCGATGGGACTGCTGCGACAGGACGTGGAGCCGGCGGAGGCGGGGCTGGACGCCGAGGCGCTGGACCGTCTGGACCGGCACTTCGCCCAGCACGTCGACGCGGGACGCCTGCCCGGCTGTCTGGTGGCCGTGGCCCGCGGCGGCCGGGTCGCGCATCTGACCACGTACGGCCTGCGGGACGTGGCCGCCGGGCGGCCGGTCGAGCCGGACACGCTGTGGCGGATCTACTCGATGACCAAGCCGGTCACCGCGGTCGCGGTGCTGCTGCTGGCGCAGGAGGGCCGGCTGTCCCTGGACGACCCGCTGGACCGTCATCTGCCCGCCTTCGCCGACCCCCGTGTGTACGTGGGGGGTTCGGGCGCCGGCGTGCGCACGCGCCCGGCCGCCGGTCCGATCCTGATCCGGCATCTGCTCACCCACACCGCGGGCCTGACCTTCGGCTTCTACCACCGCCACCCGGTGGACGCGCTCTACCGCGAGGCGGGCCTGGAGTACTCGGTGCCGCCGGGCAAGGACCTCGCGGAGACCGTCGAGGTCTACGCGCGCATGCCGTTGCAGTTCGACCCGGGCACCCAGTGGAACTACTCGGTCGCCTCCAACGTGCTGGGCCGGGTGATCGAGGTGGTCTCGGGGCAGCCGCTGGACGCGTTCTTCGCCGAGCGGATCCTCGGCCCGCTCGGCATGACCGACACCGGCTTCCACATCTCGCCCGAACAGGCGGACAGGCTCGCCGAGTTGTACGGCGAGACCGACGAGGGCGGGATCGAACCGGTGCCGGGCCTGCCGGTGCGCGGCCGGCCGCGGTTCCTGTCCGGCAGCGGCGGCCTGGTCTCCTCCGCGTACGACTTCCACCGGTTCATGGAGCTGCTGCGCCGGGGCGGCGAGCTGGACGGCGTACGGCTGCTGGCCCCCGAGACGCTCGCCCTGATGACCCGCAACCAGTTGCCGGGCGGAGCCGCCATCCGCTCCTTCGGCGCCCCGGTCCACCGGGAACCGGGCATGGACGGCCTCGGCTTCGGCTTCAACGTCTCCGTCGTCACCGACCCGGCCCGCACCCTGGCCCCGTCCCACCTGGGCACGTACGGCTGGACGGGCGTGGCCACCACCGCGTTCTGGGTCGACCCGGCCCACGACCTGACCGTGCAGTTCATGAGTCAGGTGCGCCCGAAGAAGCTGAAGGTCTTCCCCGAGCTGCGGCGGCTGGTGCACGCGGCGGTGACGGACTGACCCGGCGGCCGGCTACTGGCCCAGGGTCAGGGTGAACTCCAGCCCGTCGTCGGCGAGTTCGGCCAGCCAGCGGTCCGCGCGCTGGGCGGTTCCCGCCGCCCGGTGCAGTCCGGCCCGCAGGCTGCCGTCCAGGATGTGCCGGACGCCGAGGGCGAGCGGGCGGGAGACGCACCGGGCCATCGCGGACTCCTCGGCGTCCCCGGTCAGGTCGAGCAGGTAGGCGCCGGTCCAGGGCCGTCCCTCGCCCGGGTCGACCGTGAGGGAGACGGAGAGCACCACCCGGTCGCGGTCGGCGTCCGTGGTCGGGTGGGCCGCCGCCAACCGCCGTGCCAGCGCGGCGATCCGCTCGTCGTCGCCCGTCGTCAGCTCCTCGAAGACCGGCTCCCACGCCTTCAGCCAGCCGTCCAGCCGGAGGGTGCCCCGGACGAAGGTGCGCGGGGTCCAGGCGGCGGGCAGGCCGTACTGGGCGACGAAGGGGACGCTGTCGCGGTTGGGGTAGGCCTCGAAGGTCTCGCCGTCCAGGACGAGCGGGCGGGTCGCCTCCCAGGGCCGGTCGGCCGTGACCTCGGCGCCGTCCTCCAGGTACCGCGCGGGCGAGCGCAGGGCGCCCAGCACGCCGAGCGGCGCCCAGCTGAAGCGGTAGCGGAAGTCGTTCGGCACGGCCGGGACGCCGCCGCAGTACGAGGTGAGCCGGTAGGAGGCCGGGGTGTGCTCGCCGACGCGCGCCCGGGCCCGGCCGATGAGGCTGTGCGCGAAGAGGTGGTCGACGCCCGGGTCCAGGCCGGTCTCGGTGAGCACGACCAGGCCCGCCGCCCGCGCCGCCTCCGCGTGCGCCGACAGCTCCGGCGACACATAGCTGGAGCAGGCGAAGTGCGCCCGCGCCCGCACGCAGACGGCCAGCAGCCCGGCGTGCTCCGGCGCCGGCAGCATCGACACCACGACGTCGCCGGGCTCCAGCGCGGCGGCGAGGGCGGCCGGGGCGGTGAGGGCGCGGGGCTCGGCCCGTCCGGTCAGGCCGAGGCCGGCCAGCGCCTCGGCCGCGCGGTCCTCGGTGCGGTGCCACAGCAGGACCCGGCCGGCCGTACGGCACAGCCCGGCGAGCCCGCTGCCGGTGGACAGTCCGGCGCCGACCCAGTGGACGGTTCCGCTCGCCGGGACACGGTCGGTCATGAGCGTGACTCCCCCTCCTCGATGCCGAGTTCACGGCAGGTCTGGTGGAACCGGTCGAGACAGCGGCCCCAGGCACCGCCGGGGCCGAAGGCGAGCAGCTGCGGCAGCAGGGCCGCCGAGAAGTCGGTGCTGGACTCCCGGGGCAGCAGCGACGGCAGGTTGTCGATGGCGATCAGGTCCAGCGGCGGCTCCTCCCGCAGCCTGCGCACGGGCTCGGCCCAGTCCGTCGTACGGTCGTAGACCGGCAGGACGTTGAACGGGGAGCCGACGTCACAGGTGACGTCGCACAGGGTGCGCAGCCTGCGGGCCGGGGAGTGCAAGTCCTCCTCGCGCAGGAACGGCGGGACCAGGGTGGTGGCGAGGACCGCGTTCACCATCACGTCGTGCCCGAGCAGGGCCCGCCGGTCCAGGTCGCGGGTCTCCGCCAGGTCCCAGCGGGTCACCTCGACGCCCGCCGTGCGGAAGGCCGTCGACGCGCCCCGCCCGCTGCGCCCGAGGGCGCCGATCACCAGCGCCGTGAACTCGGTGTCCCCGGGCGCCTGGCGCAGTACGGCGTCCAGGTCGTCCTTCGTCGTGGGGGTCAGCGGTGCCGTCAGCCGGTCCCGGTGCCGGAGCACGGCGAGCGCGGCGCCCAGGTATCCCGCCCAGTAACCGAAGGCGGCGAGCCGGCGGCCCGCTTCGTCCACCAGGTACTCCAGGTCCAGCAGTGCCCCGCCGCCGGCCGCGAACCGGCGCAGCAGCCCGGTGGCGCCCGGCTGCTGTTTGTAGGCGTGCCCGAAGAAGATGTGCCGGTGGACCAACTCGTCCGGTTCGTCGGGGAGTTCCTTCAGGCCGAGGATCACGGTGTCGCGGGGTGCCGCCATCCAGGAGCCCGCTGGTGCGCGGCGGCAGCCGGCCGCCTCGTACTCCTCGGTGGGGAAGATCCGCTGCGGGGACTCCTCGACGGTCAGTGCGACCCCGCTGTCGACCAGCCGGCGGGCGTCGGCGGGGACGACGGGCGTGCGCCGTTCGGTCGTACGGGGCTCGTGGCGCAGCCACAGGTGGAGCTCGGTCATACCAGGTTGGCCTCCGGGCGCGGGGCGTCGGCCGCGAACCGGCCGGCGCTCAGGGGGCTGATGTCCAGGAAGGGTACGCGGCCGAGGTACAGGTCGCGGATCACCTCGCCGACGGCCGGGCCCTGGAGGAAGCCGTGCCCGGAGAAGCCGGTGGCGTACAGGAACCGGGACACTTCCGGGGCCTCGCCGATCAGGGCGTTGTGGTCGGGGGTGTTCTCGTACAGGCCCGCCCAGCCGCCCGTGCGGGGTGCGTCGAGCAGGGCGGGGGCGCGCTGCCGCATCGCCTCGGCGAGTCGCGGGATCCACCGGTCGTGGGTGTCGGTGGCGAAGCCGGGCCGCTCGTCCGGGTCGGACATGCCGAGCAGCAGGCCGGGGCCCTCGCGGTGGAAGTACAGGCTGGTGGTGAAGTCGATGGTCATGGGCAGCGTGGGCGGCAGGCCCGGCACCGGTCCGGTGACGGCGATCTGCCGGCGCAGCGGCCGTACCGGCAGCTCCACGCCCACCATGGCGCCGACCGCGCGCGACCAGGCGCCGGCCGCGCAGATCACCGTGCCGGTCTCGATCCGGCCGAGGGTCGTAGCGACCGCGGTGACGGTGTCGCCGCGCAGTTCGATGCCGGTGACCTCGGTGTGGCGCAGGATGCGGGCGCCGTGAGCGCGGGCGGCGGTCGCGTAGCCGTGGACGACGGCCTCCGGGGTGCAGTGGCCGTCGTCCGGGGAGTACGCGGCGGCCAGCAGGCCGTCGGTGCGGATCAGCGGGGAGAGGCGGCGGGCCTCCTCGGGGGTGAGCAGGCGGCTGGGCACCCCGAGGGAGTTCTGAAGCCGCACGCCCGCCTCGAAGGCGGCCACCTGTCCGGGCGTGGAGAGGAGGAACAGATAGCCGACCCGGTGCAGCCCTATGTCCTGCCCGACCTCCGCCGCGAACCGGCCGAACGCCTCCAGGCTGCGCGCCCCCAGCCGGATGTTCAGCTCGTCGGAGAACTGCGCCCGCACTCCGCCCGCGGCCTTCGAGGTGGAGCCGGCGGCGAGTTCGTCCCGTTCGACGAGGACGACGTCCCGTACTCCGGCCCGCACCAGGTGCCAGGCGATGCTCGTGCCCATCACCCCGCCGCCGACGATGACCACCTCGGCCCGAAGGTCCACGCCGCCTCCTTCACCGCGCCGCACGCCCGTCGCCTGATCCTTTCCGGAACCCGGCCCGTCGAACCGGCGACCGGGCGTTCAGGAGCCGTGGGCGACGGCGTCCAGATGGGGCAGGTGGTGGTCCATCCGCTCCCGCTTGGTCCGCAGGTACGTGATGTTGCTCTCGCACGGCTCGATCAGCAGCGGCACCTGCTCGGCGACCTGGACGCCGTGCCGGACCAGCGCCTCCCGCTTGCGCGGGTTGTTGGACATCAGCCGGACCGAGCGCACCCCGAGGTCGCGCAGGATCTCGGCGGCCACGCCGTAGTCGCGGGCGTCGACCGGCAGGCCCAGCGCGAGGTTCGCCTCGACCGTGTCCAGGCCCTCCGCCTGGAGCGCCATCGCGCGCAGCTTGGCGAGCAGACCGATGCCGCGGCCCTCGTGTCCCCTCAAGTAGACGACGATGCCGCTGCCTTCGTCGACCACGGCGCGCATGGCTGCCTCCAGCTGGTCCCCGCACTCGCAGTGCCGGGAGCCGAACGCGTCCCCGGTCAGGCACTCCGAGTGCAGCCGGGTCAGCACGTTCTCGGCGCCGATCTCGCCGTACACCAGGGCCACTTGCTCGTCACCGCGGTCGTGGTCCAGGTAGCCGATCGCCTGGAATTTCCCGTACACGGTGGGCAGCGGTGCATTCACGACGCGTTCCGCGCCGGAACGCAGCGAGGATTTCTTGCCGAGTACGCCGATGTTGTCGCCGGTGTTTTCTGTCATGATCTGATTCCTAAGCAGAGACGAAAGGCCGTGGAAAGATGAGTGGTTCGGGCGCGCGGACGGCGGCGTACGGAGTGGTGAGCGGCGTGGTGCCGACGGACACCACGCAGGACGTACGGACCCGGGGGGCGGGCGTGTCAGCACAGGTCGCCGTCCTTCCCGTCGGGAGCTTCGAACAGCACGGTCCGTTCCTTCCGCTGGCGACGGACACGCTGGTCGCCTGCGCGGTGGCGCGGGAGATCGCCGCCGCGTACCCGGTGCACCTCCTCCCTCCGGTGACGGTCTCCTGCTCGCACGAGCACGCGGCCTGGCCGGGGACCGTCAGCATCTCCGCCGTGACCCTCCACGCGGTGGTCTCGGACATCGCGGCGTCGCTGCGCCGTTCGGGCGTCGACGCGCTGGTCGTCGTCAACGGGCACGGCGGCAACTACGTGCTGGGCAACGTCGTCCAGGAGGCCTCCGCGCGCGGTGAGCGGATGGCGCTGTTCCCGGCCGCCGAGGACTGGGAGGCGGCGCGGGAGCGGGCCGGGGTGGTCACCTCGCTGCTCACCGACATGCACGCGGGAGAAATCGAGACCTCGATTCTGCTGCACGCTCACCCCGAATTCGTCCGCCCTGGTCACGAGTCCGCCGATTTCGTCGCCGACGACCGTCGCCATCTGCTCACCGTGGGAATGTCCGCCTATACCGAATCGGGCGTCATCGGCCGTCCTTCCCTGGGTTCGGCGGAAAAGGGAAAGGAACTGCTGGCGAGCCTGGCGGAATCCTTCGACCCGTGTTTCCGACTGCTCACCTCGGCGCCGGACCGGGACTGACCCCGGCCGGCGGCCCCCTGCCGACCGGGACCCGTGGGGGCGGCCCCGGTCGGCGGGCGGTCGTCGGGGGCGGGGGTGAGGAGCGGTGTGGCGGGCTCGGGGCGCAGGGTCTCGTACCAGCGCCGGAACAGGACCACGACGCCGGGCAGGCTCGCCACGAAGCTCAGCACGCCGTAGACGACGGCGACCGCGACACCGGTGTCCGCCCCGAGCCCCGCCGCGCCGAACGCCCACGCGGTGACGCCCTCGCGGGGGCCGAAGCCGCCGACGTTCAGCGGCAGCCCCATGGCCAGCAGCGCCAGTACCGCGAGCGGCAGCAGCACCGTGACCGGTGCGGCCGAGCCGGCCACCCGGGCCGCCACGACGAACATGACCAGGTGCCCGGCCAGGACGACCGCGGAGGACAGTGCGACACCCGGCCCGCTGCGCCGGGACGCCAGTCCCCGGCGGGCCTCGCCGAGCGTCCGGCGCAGCGCGCCGGGCCGGCGGGCCGGCGGACGGTTCATCCGGAGGGCGAGGACGACGGCCAGCGCGCCGGCCGCGGCCGGCACCGCGAGCGGGGCGAAGCCACGGATGCCGGCGCGCACCGGCGACGGCAGGGTCAGCAGCACCGCCGCGCCCACCACGGCCAGCGCGATCTGCCCCGCGACCCGCTCCAGCACGACCGCCTTCACCCCGCGCCGGACATCCCCCGCGCCCTGCCCGTGCCGGACCGCCCGGTGCACATCGCCCAGGATTCCGCCGGGCAGGGCCGCGTTCAGGAAGAGCGCCCGGTAATAGTCGGCCACGGCCGCTCCCAGCGGCAGCCGCAGCCTGAAGCCCCGGGCCACCAGCTGCCAACGCCACGCGCTGCACACGGTGGTGACCACGCCGATGCCCAGCGTCGCCAGCACCGTCACGGCGTCGATCCGCCGCAGCCCGTCCAGCAGGGCGCCGGTACCGAGCCGCCACAGGAGCGCGGCGAGGATGCCGGCTCCGACGAGGGTGCCGAGGTGGGTGCGGAGGGCCCGGGAGGTGCGGCGCCGGGGGGTGGGGGGCGCCTGCGGGGACGTCACGTCCGCGCGGAGCGCCTGCGTCTGCGTCTGCGTCACGCGCGTGCGCGCGGGAGCCGGGTCGGGTGCCGCGCATGCCGGTTCCGCCGGTGCCGTACGCGCGTACGTGCCCGTGTCCTCCCCCGCCGGTGCCGTACGCGCGTACGTGCCCGTGTCCTCCCCCGCCGGCATCCTCGTGCCCGCCGCCGTCGTCCTCCCGCTCACGCCGCCGCGCCCCTCGGCCGGGGCAGCGCCAGCAGGTCGGTGTGGTGGACGGTGACCCGTAGCGCGCCGGCCGCGCAGGCGGCGAGCCGGGCGCTCAGGTACGCCGCGGCCCGGTCGCCCAGTTCCGGCCGTTGTTCGACGGCGGCGCCCGCCCAGCCGCGCAGCCACTGCTCGGTCAGCGCGGCCTCCTCGGCGCCGAGCCGCCACGGACTCGCGTGCACCCGGACCGTCGCCCCGCGCTCGGCGAACGCCTCGCGGGCCACGGTGACCGCGTCCGGGCCGAGCAGCCCGGCGCGCCGCTGGTGGGCGTTGAACGCCTCGGCGATCTCGGCGTCCAGCGGGTCCTGGGGGGCGAGTTCGACGCGTCCCGCGACGGAGAGGGTGAGCAGCGCCGGGCAGCCGGCGCCCGCGCAGGCGTCCGCCAGGGCCTCGATCTCCGCCCGGGTGAGCACGTCGAGCAACGCGGACGCGGTCACCAGCGAGGCCCCGGTCAGCGCGTCCGGGGTGAGCCGGGCGACGTCACCGCGCCGGGTCTCGACCGTGACCCGGCTGCCGTCGGCGGCGGAGCGCGGGGAGGCCGCGGCGGCGAAGTGCAGCAGGTAGGGATCGCGGTCGTGCAGGATCCAGTGCTGGGCGCCGTCGAGGCGTGGTGCGAGCCAGCGGCCCATCGAGCCGGTGCCGCAGCCCAGGTCGTGCACGACCAGTCCGCCGGACCGGCCCGGCGGGTTGGCGAGCCGGATCCGCAGCGGGTCGAGCAGTTCCTCCGCGCGGGCCGCCGCGTCGGCGCCTTCGCGCAGGTGCAGCCACTCGGGCGCGTAGCGCGGGGGTTCCTCCGGGTCGCCGTCCCGCAGCCGTACGGTGGCCCGGTCGACGGGACGGACTACGGGCCCGGCACCGGCGATGACCGGTCCGGCACCGCGGTCGCCCGCGCTCGGCTCCCCCGCCCCGGGAAAGCCCCCGGAACGCGCGTCCGCGTCCCTCTCCGCACCTACGGTCTCCACGCCCGGTACCTCCTCGCTCCGCGCACGCGCGGCACCCCGTACGGACCCGCCCACCCGGCGTCCGAGCCGAGCCGGCATCAGTCCCCCCGCACCCAGTCGGACGGCCGCCTCAGCATCCCTACGGTCGCCCGCGCTCGGCTCCCCCGCCCCGGGAAAGCCCCCGCCACGCGCGTCCGCGTCCCTCTCCGCACCTACGGTCTCCACGCCCGGTACCTCCTCGCTCCGCGCACGCGCGGCACCCCGTACGGACCCGCCCACCCGGCGTCCGGACCGAGCCGGCATCAGTCCCTCCACACCCGGTCGGACGGCCGCCTCAGCGTCCCTCGGCCCGCCTGTCTCCCCCCGGAAGCCCCTGTCCCGGCGCCCGCTCACGCCGTCCTCCGCGGTGGTTCCGGGAGGCGGCCGAGGACCGCCGCCAGGCTGCGGGCGGTGGTCGCCCAGCCGTCGAGGGCGGCGCGGCGGCCACGGGCCGCGGCCTTGAGGCGGCGGCGCACGTCGGGTTCGCCGAACCAGCCGCGCAGTTCGGCGGCGAGCGCGGCGGGGTCCTCCGGCGGGACGAGGATGCCGGGCACCCCGCCGTCCGGGGCGCGGCCGACCGCCTCGGGCAGTCCGCCGACGTCGGTCGCGAGCACGGGGATGCCCCGGGCGAGAGCCTCGGTGACCGCCATGCCGTAGGTCTCGGCGTAGGAGGTGAGGACCATCAGGTCGGCGGCGGCGTAGGAGGCGTCGAGGCCGGCGCCGGAGCGGGGGCCGGTGAGGTGCAGGCGGTCGGCGAGACCGTACCGGGCGATCAGCTCCCGCAGGTGGGCCACGTACCCGGGGTCGTGGCCGAGGCCGCCGACGCACTCGCAGGTCCACGGCAGGTCCCGGACCGCCGCGAGCGCCTCCACCAGCCGGTGCTGGCCCTTGCGCGGGGTCACGGCGGCCACGCACAGCAGCCGGGAGACTCCGTCGGTGCCGGGGGCGAGGGGCGCGATGTCGGCGCCGGGCGCGGCCACGTGCACCCGGTCGGGGGCGAGTCCGTGGTGGGAGACGAGCCGGCGGACCGCCCAGTCGCTGGTGGCGATCACCGCGGGCACCGCCCGCAGCACCGTCCGCTCGCGCGCGTCCAGGTCGGCGGCGACGGCCGGGTCCAGGCCGGTCTCGTCACCGAGGGGGAGGTGGACGAGGACCGCGAGGCGCAGGCGCCGCCCCTCGGGGACGACGGTCTCCGGGACTCCGCAGGCGACGAGGCCGTCGAGGAGGACGACGGAGTCGTCCGGGAGGTTCCGGAGCGTGCGGGCGAGCGCTTCGCGGGCGGCGGCGTCCGGGCGCGGCCAGGTGCCGGGTACGGCGTGCCGGGTGACCTGCCAGCCGAAGCCGGGCAGGTCCAGGCAGACCCTGCGGTCGTAGGCGTTGCCGCCGCTGGGCGCGGCCGGGTCGTCGACGCCGCCCGGCATCACGAAGTGCACACTGCGCAGGGACATGGGGACGATTCCGGTGTTCGGGGTGGCGCTGGGCTGCGCGGGCAGGTACGCGAGGCGGGCCCGCTCCACGGTCAGGTCGGTCACAGGCCACGCTCGTAACTCGCCCAGGCGATGTGCGACTCGTGGAGCGTGACGGTGATCCCGGCGAGGCCCTTGGCGCCCTCGCCGAGCGCGCCCTTCGCGATCCGCTCGGCGAGCCGGTCGGCGACGACCTTGGCCAGGAACTCGGTGGAGGTGTTGACGCCGGCGAACTCGGGCTCGTCGTCCAGGTTCCGGTAGTTCAGCTCCGCGGTGACGGTGCGCAGTTCCCGCGTGGCCAGGCCGATGTCGACCACGATGCCGTCCTCGTCCAGCTGCTCGCGGCGGAACGTCGCGTCCACGAGGAACGTGGCGCCGTGCAGGCGCTGCGCGGGGCCGAAGACCTCGCCGTGGAAGCTGTGGGCGATCATGATGTGATCGCGGACGGTGATGCTGAACAACGGACGACCCTCCCGGTGCGGCGCGTCTGGTCCCCCGCCTGGCCCGCCGGGGGATGCCGTGTAGTACGGCTCCTCGCTTCCCCGTGTTCAGCCGCCTCTCACCCTTTTCTCAGGTCAGGCCGGTCTCCGTGTAGCGGATCCGGTGGCACAGGGCGGGGATCCCACCGGACGCCAGCTGGGGCATGACGTGCGGGAGTTCCTCGAAAGCGCTCTCCCCGGTGATGAGCGCGTCCAGCGCCGGGTCGGCGAGCAGGTCCAAGGCGAGCGCCATCCGGTCGGCGTAGGTACGGCCGGACCGGGCGGCCGGGGAGACGGTGCCGACCTGGCTGCCGCGCACGGTGAGCCGGCGGGAGTGGAAGGCCTCGCCGAGCGGCAGCGTCACCTGCCGGTCGCCGTACCAGCTCAGTTCCACGACCGTGCCCTCGGGGGCGAGGAGTTGCAGGGCCCGGGTGAGGCCGGCCTCGGTGGCGCTGGCGTGGACGACGAGGTCGCAGTCGCCGAGGGCGTCGGCCGGCGTGGCGAAGTCGACGCCGAGCGCCTCGGCGGTCTTGGCGCGGGCCGGGTCGGCGTCCACCAACTGGAGGCGGACGCCCGGGAAGCGGGCGAGCAGCGCGGCGACCGAGCAGCCGACCATGCCGCCACCGACGACCGCGATCCGGTCGCCGAGCAGCGGTGTCGCGTCCCACACGGCGTTGACGGCGGTCTCGACGGTCCCGGCGAGCACGGCCCGCCCGGCCGGCACCCGCTCGGGCACGACGGTGACGGCGCTCACCGGAACGACGTAACGGCTCTGGTGCGGGTAGAGGCAGAAGACGGTACGGCCGACCAGCGCGGCCGGGCCCTCCTCGACCACGCCGACGCTGAGGTAGCCGTACTTCACCGGCGCCGGGAAGTCGCCCTCCTGGAACGGTGCCCGCATCACGGTGTGCTGGCTCTCCGGCACGCCGCCCCGGAAGACGAGGGTCTCCGTGCCCCGGCTGACTCCGGAGTACAGGGCCCGTACCAGGACCTCGTCCTCGGCGGGGGCCGCGAGGGTGACGTCGCGCAGCTCCCCGTGGCCGGGCGAGCGGAGCCAGAACGCGCGGGCCGAGTGGTTCATCGGCATCCTCCTGAACGATCGGGAAGTTGTTCACGTACCGAGTTGTGCACAGGCCGCGCACAGTACGCGGCGTTGATCGACTCTGTCACTCGGCCGGAGGGTGTGCGGTGGCCCTGAACAACACGTATGACGCGAGGCTCCAGCAGGAGACCGCTGTGGGAGCGGGCGTGCAGATCCTGCTGCTGGCCCTGCTCGGCCCGGCGGTCGGCATGGGGCCGGCCGGCTGGCTGACGGGGCTCGCCTTCGCGTTCGCCACCTGGGCGGTCCTCTCCCGTGCCGTGCACCGCTCCCGGCTGCGCTCCTTCGGCCCCGCGAACCGGGTCACGCTGGGCCGGACCACCCTGGTCGGCGGGGTGACCGCGCTGGTCGCGGACTCCTTCGAGAGCGCGCCGCCGGTGACGCTGCTGGTCGCGCTGACCGCCGTGGCGCTGCTGCTGGACGGCGTGGACGGCAAGGTCGCCCGCCGCACCGGCACCTCCTCCGCGCTCGGCGCGCGCTTCGACATGGAGGTCGACGCGTTCCTGATCCTGGTGCTGAGCGTGTACGTCTCGACGCGGTTGGGGCCGTGGGTCCTCCTGATCGGCGGCATGCGCTACGCGTTCGTCGCCGCGGCCCGCTTCGCTCCCTGGCTGACGGCCCCGCTGCCGCCGTCGTTCGCCCGCAAGGCCGTGGCGGCGATCCAGGGGATCTGCCTGCTCCTCGCGGGCTCGGAGCTGCTGCCGGCCCCGGCCGGCCTCGCCGTCGTCCTGCTGGCGCTGGGTTCGCTGGTGTGGTCCTTCGGACGGGACGTGCTGTGGCTGTGGCGGAACGCGCGGGCGGTGCGCCCGGCGCCGGCGCGGCCGGTACGGGAACTGGTGCCGTCGGGCCGCTGACGGCACCCGGCACCGCCTGCCGGCCGACGCCGGCGGGGACCGCCCCTCGGTGAAGAGGCACAGCCCCCCACCGTGCCACCGCCCGCGCGGCGTTCCGCCCGGCGCGGTTGTCACTGGTGAGCGATATGCTCGAAGGCGCTTGTGACACATGTGTCTTCAGACCACGGGGGGTGTCCATGCACGGCCGTGACCACGGCTTCCTTCAGGACTGCCCGGGTGATCACCCGGGCATGTCGACCGAGGCCGGAATCGACGTCCAGCGGCAGCTGGAGTCCCTGATCCAGGACTTCCGGACGAGCGATCGCCCGATGCCGGTCATCGTGCTGCACGCCGAGGACGCAGCGGACGACGACCGCGTCATCGAACTCGTCGACGAACTGCGCGAAGGACAGCAGCGCCACGGGACGCGCCTGGCCGTCGCCCCGACCGAGCCGCAGCCGGGGGACGTCGACCCCCTGGCCAGGGCCACGCGGCTGCTGTGGGACCTCGGCGACCCCAGGAAGTGGGGCGGCCGGTCCGCCGCCTACCGGCCCTACGCCTTTCCGCGCCTCAACCTCGTCCGCGCCCTCCAGGAGGCCACCGACGCCCCGGAGATGCGCGAGCACTGGCCGACCGCACCCGCCGGCACACCGGACGGCAACGCGCAGCGGGAGCAGGCCCAGACGCACCTGCTGCGCATCCTGGCCCGGCAGCGCTGGCGGCCCCGCAGGCCCTCGCGCTGGCACCGGCAGTTACTCCTCAACGACGTGCAGCAGTTCCTGCCCATGGGCATCCTGGGCGCGTTCACCGCGCTGCTCACCCGCCCCGAGTGGTACGTCGCCGCTCTGGCGGGCATCGGACTGATGATCCTGCTCGCCGGCCTCAACCACGTCCCCGGGCGCGCTCCCCTCTTCCTGTGGCTGCGCACGGAGAGCCGGTGGTTCCTGACCACGACGTTCCTCCAGTCCGCGGCCCGCCGCCAGTCGACCAGCGTGCGGCTGCTGCGGCCCGTCCACTCCTGGAGGGCCATAGCGGCCCGCGCCTACGACGTGGCCGAGGCGATGCGGGAGGGCGGCCCGTTCCCGCTCCAGCTGTACGTGCTGGCGCTGTTCGAGGACCTGCGGGACAACCACCGGCGCGGCAGCTGGGACCTGCGGGGCCTGAAGCGGACGCGTCCGCCCGTGCTGTTCCTGCGCCGGATCAGCCGGGAGAACGGCGGCGTCGAACTGATCAGGGCGGTGAGCGACGTCCGCAGCCGGCGCAGTGAGCTCGATCCGCTGCTGATCGTGGCGGGCGTGGCGGCGGGCGACGCGGCGCTGCTCGACCGCGGCACGGACGCGGAACCACCGGCCGGCCGGCCGCAGCCCGCGCCCTGGCGCCTCCAGCAGCGGTTGCGGCACTGGTACGACGAGTGGGCGGGGAACCTCCGGGCCGACCAGTCGCCGAGCCGCACGAACGCCCTGCCCTGGGTGCTCAGGGCGCCGCTGCCCCGCGACGAGCTGGTGCAGTTGCGGCAGACGGACTGGCGGTGCGTGCGGGCCAGGCACCGGCCGCCCCTCGCCCGCGTGGTGTGGTCGGCGTACAGCCTGGTCCTGGTCCTCGTCCTCGCCGGCACCGCGGGTGTCGTCCACTCCCTCGACCTGCACCGCGCGTACTGCTCGGCGGGCCTGGTGAGCGCCGATCGCGACACCGTACGGCGTCCCGCGCCCGGCGGCGGCACGGAGTGCGTCGGCATAGCCACCGGAGACGTCCGGTTCGGCGCGTACCTCGTGGGCGGAGCCCACGGGGAGGGCAAGCGGATGCGTGAGCTGGAGGACCTGGTGCGCGCCGAGAACGCCGACGTGCTGCACCAGCACCCCGGCACGTACGTCACCGTGGTGTACGCGGGCCCGCTGAGCTCCTCCGCGACGGACTCCTCCCTCGTCAAGGGCGCCGAGGAACTGGCCGGCGTGTACCTCGCCCAGCGCGTGGTCAATGCGAACTACACGGTGAAACTCCGGGTGCTGCTCGCCAACGCGGGTGTGGACATGGGGCAGCAGCGCGTGGCGGCGGACGCGATCGCCCGGTACGCCGACCGCGACCCGACCGTCGTCGGCGTGGTCGGCTTCGGACGTGACCTGCAAAGCAGCACCTACGTCACGCGCCGGCTCCACGAGGTGGGACTGCCCATCGTCTCCGGCACCAACTCGGCAACCTACCTGCCGAAGCGGTTCTCCAACTGGTTCAGCCTCGCGGCTCCCGACGAGCACCAGGCGGAGGCGCTCGGCATCGTCGCCCGGCAACTGCGCGCCCGGGAGAAGGACCCGTACGCGCTGGTGCTGGCCCGCGACACCAAGGATTCGCAAGACCGCTACACCAGCGAACAGGCCGCCTACGGCGGGAAGATGCTGCTCCGGGAACGGTTCCGGCTGCTGCCCGAGGAGCGCTACCGGGTGGCGAACGGCAAGCCCGAGCTGCGGCTGCTCGCGGGGAGCATCTGCCGGGCGGAGAGCGTCCCCTCGGTGATCTACTTCGCCGGACGGGTCGAGGACATCGGTCCGCTGATGACCCAGCTGGGCACCGAACCGGGCTGCGCGGACCGGGAGATCTCCATCCTCACCGGCGACGACCTGAGCAAGGCCAGGTTCTCCGGCACGGGCGGCCGCGACGGCGTGGCCCCGCGGATCACGCTCTACCACACCGCCCTGGCCGAGCTGAGGGAGGCCGCGTCCACGACCGCCTTCTACGAGGACGCCGCCAAGTACCTCCCCTGGCTGGACGGCAAGGAGGTCGCGTACGACTCCACCGACCTCGCCAGCGGCCAGACGGCCCTCGCCCACGACGCCACGCGTGCGCTGTACTGGGCGGCCAGCCTCGGCGATGTGCGCCAGAGCCGCGCGGCGACCTGGGTGAACCTCAGGGGCGTGAAGCTCGACGGGATGGCCACCGGGACGATCGACTTCACCGACGCGCCGCTGTACGGCGAACGGCGCGGCCACAGCATCGTGATCAAGCGGGTCCGCAGGACGTCCAGGGGCGTCTCGGAGACGGAGGTGCTGTGCAGCAGACCGGCCGGCAGCGCCAAGCCGCTCAGTGTGAAGGAGTGCTCGATCGGATGACCGGACGGGGTCCGGGCCAAGGCCGCACCGGCCCGGCCCGGACCCGGGCGGGAGGGCCGTACGGACCGCTCCACGGCGGTTGTTAGGCTCGCCGGATGAGCATTCCGGGACCCGACGAGATCCGTGCGCTGCACGAGAAGTACGCGCCCACCGCCGAGGCGTTCGCCCTCGTCCACACGCACTGCGAGATCGTCTGGAGCATCGCCCGGCAGCTCCTGTCCGCCCCGCGCCTGCGCCACCTCGACGCCGACCTCGTGCGCGCCGGCTGCCTCCTCCACGACATCGGCGTCTACCGCCTCTACGACGCCGACGGACGGCTGGACCACGCGCGGTACATCCGGCACGGACTGCTCGGCCACGAGATCCTGGAGCAGGAGGGCTTCCCGGAGCCGCTGCGCCGGTTCTGCTCCCACCACACCGGAGTCGGTCTCACCCGGCACGACGTCCTGAGCCAGGGCCTCCCGCTGCCTCCCGCCGACTACCTGGCGGTGACGGAGGAGGAGCGGCTGGTGATGTACGCGGACAAGTTCCACACCAAGTCCCGCCCGTCGGCGTTCCTCACCGCCGACGAGTACGCCGCCCACGTCCGCCGCTTCGGCGAGGACAAGGTCACCGCGTTCCAGGCCCTGCGGGCGGAGTTCGGCGAACCGGACCTGTCGGGTCCGGTGCCGTGCGGCGGCACCGGACCCGCCGCCGGCGTCCTCGGCCGCTCCGAGTAGCAGCCACACCAGGGAGCTTGAAAGCACCGTCAAACACGTTGACGGATTTGACGAGTGCTGTAGGTTGTGGACCGTCCGCAACCGAGAGGCCGCCATGCCACCGTCGTCCGCCCAGGTCACCGCCGCCGAGATCTCCCGCATCGCGGGAGTCACCCGCGCGACGGTGAGCAACTGGCGCCGTCGGTACGAGGACTTCCCCGATCCGTCCGGCGGCACGGAGAGCAGCCCGCTGTACGACCTGGAGGCCGTGCGTGCCTGGCTGGCCTCGCGCGGGCACGCCTCGGCGGCGACCCCGTCGGAGGAGCTGCGCACCGTCCTGCGCCTGCGCGCGCAGAGCGGCGGCGGCACGCCCGAGGGCCTGCTGCTCCTCGTCCTCGCCGCGGCGGGCCGCTCGGCGGAGGAGCTGACGGCGGCCACGCGGTCGCCGGACGCGGACCTCGCCGCCCGCGCGCAGCGGGACGCGGCGTCCGCTTCCGGCGCCGTGCCGGCCGCGGAGGCGGTCCGCTTCGAGGCGGACGACGCCGCGGTGCTGCGCGCCCTGTACACGTGTGTACGCGACGAGGGCGGACAGACCGCGCTCGGCGTGCTCGCGGAACGGGAGCTGGAGGACAGTGCCGCGTCCGGCACGTACCGGACCCCCGTGCCGCTGGCGGACCTGCTCGTCCGTCTGGTTCCCGGCTCCCCGGCCCGCGTCCTGGACCCTGCCTGCGGCAGCGGCACGCTGCTGACGGCCGCCGCCCGCCGGGGGGCGCGCGAACTGTACGGACAGGACGCGCTCGTCGTGCAGGCCCGGCGCAGCGCCGTGAGCCTGATGCTGACTGCTCCGGACGCCGCGGTCACCGTGCGCGCCGCCGACAGCCTCCGCGCGGACGCCTTCCCCGGCCTGGCCGCCGACGCGGTGCTGTGCAACCCGCCGTACGGCGTCCGCGACTGGGGCCACGACGAGCTGGCGTACGACCCGCGCTGGGCGTACGGCGTCCCGGCCCGCGCGGAGTCGGAGCTGGCGTGGGTCCAGCACGCGCTCGCCCACCTGGCACCAGGCGGTCACGCGGTCCTGCTCCTGCCGCCCGCCACGGCCGGCCGCGCGTCGGGGCGCCGCGTACGGGCCGAGCTGGTCCGCAGCGGGGCGCTGCGCGCGGTCGTCGCGCTGCCGGTGGGTGCGTCGGCGCCGCTGCACATCGGCCTTCAGGTCTGGGTGCTCCGGCGGCCCGAACCGGGCGGCCCCGAGCGCCGGTCGGTGCTGTTCGTGGACACCGCGGCGGACCCGGCGACGGCCGCCGGACGCGGCGGGACGGCGGTGACCGCGAGGACGCGGGGCGGGAGCCGGTCCGCGTCCCTGGACTGGGAGAGGATCACGGCGCGCGCTCTGGACGCCTGGCGGGCGTTCGCCAAGAGCCCCGACACGTTCGAGGGCGAACCCGGCGTGGCGCGCGCGGTCGGCGTGGTGGACCTGCTGGACGACGTGGTGGACCTGACCCCGGCGCGGCTGGTGCGGGCGTCACGGGCCGAGGTGGACCCGGCGGAACTGTCCGTCGGGGTCGACACCGCACGACAGAACCTCGTGCGGGCCGCGAAGTCCCTCGCACGGACGGCGGGCGACGAGAGCTGGAGTGCCGCGGGCCCCACGGCCCGCGAGTGGCGGACGGCGACGGCCTCCGACCTCGCGCGCGGTGGGGCGCTCACCCTGCTGCGGACCCAGCCCGACAGCGCGCGCACCCGGGCGCAGGCCGCGGACGGCGGGACCGGCGGGGGCGGGGGGACCGCGACACGGTCGGTGCTGACCAGCTCGGACATCGCGACCGGTTCAGGGCCGACGGCGGACCCGGTGGGACCGTACGACGACACGGCACCCGTGATCGCGGTCGGGGACGTCCTCGTCCGGGCGGTCGCGAGCGCGGACGGCCCGATGGTCCGGGTCGCGGGCGGGGCGGACGCCGGGGCACTGCTCGGCCACCACGTCCACCTCTTCCGGCCGGACCCGGCACGTCTGGACGCCTGGTTCCTCGCGGGGTTCCTGGGCGCCGAGGAGAACATCGCGGGCGCGTCGACGGGCAGCACGATCCTGACGGTCAGCCCCGGCCGGCTGCGCGTGCCCCTGCTGCCGCTGGAGGAGCAGCGGCGGTACGGGGAGGCGTTCCGGCACGTGCACGAGCTGCGGGCGCAGGCGCGGCGGGCGACGCGGCTGGCGGAGGAGACCGCACGGCTGCTCGCGGGCGGGCTCACGGGCGGGCAGTTGCTGCCGTCGCGGGAGGCGGCGGAGGCGGGCGGCCGGGGTGGCGATTCGCCCCGTTAGGCACGCCCTCACACAGGGACCACACTTGTCGGACCGTCCCGGCAGGCCGATCGACTCGGCCCGCCCGCGGGCGGTGGGGTCGGGACATCGCGGAAGGAATCCGGGGATCCAGTTGAACATCGGTAAGCACACGGAGTTGGCGAACCACGCGTGGTCCGTCGCCGATCTCCTGCGGGGGGACTACAGGCAGTCGGACTACGGCAAGGTCATCCTGCCGTTCACGGTGCTGCGGCGCCTCGAGTGCGTGCTGGACCCGACCCGTGAGAAGGTCGCGGAGCTGGCGGAGCAGCACAGGGACAGCGGGATCGACCCGGACCGCTTCCTGCGCCGTGCCTCGGGCCACTCCTTCTACAACACCTCCCGACTGACGCTGCGGAAGATCGCGGCGGACCCGCAGAACGCGGCGGGGAACCTCCAGGTGTACGTGGGGGCCTTCTCGGACAACGCGCGGGGTGTGCTGGACCGCTTCGAGTTCGCCCAGCAGATCAAGCGGCTGGACGGCGCCGGGCTGCTCTACCAGGTCATCGGCAAGTTCACGGACCTGGACCTGCGGCCCGAGGTCGTGCCCAACCACAACATGGGCTACATCTTCGAGGAGCTGATCCGCCGCTTCGCCGAGCAGTCCAACGAGACGGCCGGTGAGCACTTCACCCCGCGTGAGGTCATCCAGCTCATGGTGCGGCTGCTGGTCGCCCCGGACGGCGACGCGTTGCAGCTGCCGGGTGCGGTGCGCACGGTGCTCGACCCGGCCTGCGGTACGGGCGGCATGCTCTCCGCGATGGACGACACCATCAAGGAGCTCAACCCGGACGCCACGGTGGAGGTGTACGGGCAGGAGCTCAACCCCGAGTCCTGGGCCATCTGCCGGTCCGACCTCATGATCAAGGGGCAGGACCCGGAGAACATCGCCTTCGGCAACTCCTTCTCCGACGACGGTCACGCCCGCAAGACCTTCGACTACATGCTCGCCAACCCGCCGTTCGGGGTGGAGTGGAAGAAGGTCAAGGAGGAGGTGGAGCACGAGCACAAGGCGCTGGGCGAGGCCGGCCGCTTCGGCGCGGGACTGCCGCGCATCAACGACGGCTCGCTGCTGTTCCTCCAGCACATGGTCTCGAAGATGAAGCCGGTGGACGTGAACGGCGGGGGCGGCTCGCGCCTGGCGATCGTCTTCAACGGCTCGCCGCTCTTCACGGGCGCGGCGGGATCGGGTGAGTCGGAGATCCGCCGCTGGATCCTGGAGAACGACTGGCTGGAGGGCATCGTCGCCCTGCCGGACCAGCTCTTCTACAACACGGGCATCGCGACGTACTTCTGGATCCTGACCAACCGCAAGAACCCGGACCACAAGGGCAGGGTCGTGCTGCTGGACGCCCGCGACCAGTGGCAGAAGATGCGCAAGTCGCTGGGCGACAAGCGCAAGGAGCTGGGCAGGGACCACATCGCCACGGTGGTCAGGCTGTACGGCGAGGCCCTGGCCGTGGTGGACGACCCGGAGCACCCGCTGCACGGCAAGGTGCGGGTCTTCTCCAACGAGGACTTCGGCTACCGGCGGATCACCGTGGAGCGCCCGCTGAAGCTGCGGTTCGAGGTGACGGAGGAGACGCCGGCGGCGCTGGAGACGTCCAGGGCGATCCAGCGGCTGCCGCAGGCTCCGGCGCTGGCCGACGCCATCAAGTCCCTGACGGGCACGGGCTGGAGCACGAAGCAGGATGCCTGGCTCGCGCTGAAGGACGCGGTGGTGCGGGCCGGCGGGACGTGGCCGACGGGGGCGCCGTTCAACAAGGCGCTGCGGGACCTGATCGGGGTGCGGGACCCGGAGGGCGAGGTACAGCTCGTCAAGGGCGCGCCGGAGCCGGACCCGGAACTGCGGGACTACGAGAACGTACCGCTGGGCGAGGACGTCGAGGAGTACCTGGCCCGCGAGGTGCACCCGCACGTGCCGGACGCGTGGATCGACCACGACAAGACGAAGGTCGGGTACGAGATCCCGTTCACGCGGCACTTCTACGTGTACGAGCCGCCGCGGTCGCTGGCCGAGATCGACGCGGATCTCAAGGCGCTGGAGGCCGAGATCCAGGAACTGCTGGGGGAGGTCACGGAATGACGCACGCCCGGCTTCCGTACGGTGGCGGTGCCACGCCGGACACCTGGGACGTCGTCCCGCTGAGGTACCTGGCCACGCTCACGAACGGCTACGTGTTCAACTCCGCGGACCGCTCCGACGAGGGCACCCCCATCGTCCGGATCGAGAACCTGAACGGGTCGCCCCACTTCAACCGCTCCGCCCTGTCCCTGCCCGACAAGTACCGCGTGGAGGCGGGAGACCTGCTGTTCTCCTGGTCCGGGAACCCCGGGACCTCGTTCGGCCCGTACCTGTGGGCCGCACCCGGGAAGCACTACCTGAACCAGCACATCTTCAAGGTCGGGGTCCACGGCTGTGACCCGCGATGGCTCTACTGGGCCCTCAAGGCGGCCACGCACTGGATCGAGCGCCGGCTCACCAGCGGCATGATCGGCATGGTGCACGTCACGAAGGAGGACCTCGCCGGGGTTCCGATCCCGGTCCCGCCCAGGGAAGCGCAGATCCGCATCGCCGACTACCTTGATGCCGAGACCGGTCGCATCGACACGCTCGAACGCGTCCTACGGCGCGAACTGGACCTTCTCGCGGAGCGTCGTTCGGCGGGTGTGGTGGCGGCCGTGTCCGGCAGTGCGCACGATCACCGCCGGACGTCGACGCTGCCCTGGCTCGACACCGTCCCCGCTGCCTGGCAGGAGGTGCGCCTGGGGTTGCTGGCTCGTATGGGCAGTGGCCACACCCCCAGCCGCTCCCATCCGGAATGGTGGACCGACTGCACCATCCCGTGGATCACCACGGGCGAGGTCAAGCAGGTACGGGACGACCGCGTCGAGGACGTCCACGAGACCCGGGAGAAGATCAGTGAACTCGGACTCGCCCATTCGGCGGCCGAGTTGCACCCGAAGGGGACCGTGTTCCTGTGCCGCACGGCCTCGGCCGGCTATTCGGGGGTCATGGGCCTCGACATGGCCACGAGTCAGGACTTCGTGACGTGGACCTGTGGACCCCGCCTGGTCCCGCACTACCTGTTGTGGTGCCTCAGGGCCATGCGGCCTGATCTTCTGGGGCGCCTGGCCATGGGGTCCACCCACAAGACGATCTACGTTCCCGACCTCCAGATGCTGCGCGTCCCGTTGCCGCCCGTCGAGGAACAGGAGCGGATCGTCCGGGAGATCCGCCGGCGGAACTCCCGGTTCGACGCGCTCACCGACCGGGTGCGACGCCAGCAGGAACTCCTCAGGGAGCGCCGCCAGTCCCTCGTCACCGCCGCCGTGACCGGCCAGTTCGACGTGTCCGCCGCCGGCCGCACCGCAACCGCAGGAGTGGCCGCATGAGCCCCGTGCACGACGAGTCCTCCTTCGGATCGGCCATCGTCGCCGCCCTGTGCGAGCGCGGCTGGCGGGAGGCGGACCCCGGGGACTACCGGGCCGACCTCGGGCTCGACACCGACGAGTTGTTCGCCTTCATCGACGAGACACAACCCGACGAGTGGAGCGAGCTGCTCACCGTCTACGGGGGTGACTCCCACGAGGCCCGGCGCGGCTTCGCGCGGCGTCTGGACCGGGCCATCGCCGACGACGGCCTCCTCCGCGTCCTCCGCAACGGCGTCAAGGACCGCGGCGTGCGGTTCCGCGTCGCCCACTTCAAGCCCAACCTCATCTCCGCCGACTCCGTCCTCGACGGCTACCGCGCCAACCGCCTCACCGTCGTCCGGGAACTCCCCTACGCCACCAAGCAGGCCGACCGGGGCCACCGTCTCGACCTGGCCCTGTTCCTCAACGGCATCCCGGTGGCCACGGCCGAGCTGAAGAACCCGCTCACCGGTCAGGGCGTCGAGCAGGCCAAGGAGCAGTACCGGACCGACCGCGACCCGACCGAGCTGATCTTCACGCGGCGGGTCGTCGCGAACTTCGCCGTCGACCCGGACCTGGTCTTCGTCGCCACCCGGCTGCGCGGCAGGGGCACCCGGTTCCTGCCCTTCAACACCGGCTCGAACGGTCCGGGCCGGCCCGGCGGGGCCGGGAATCCGGCGCCCACGGCCCACGGCACGTACGCCACCTCCTACCTGTGGGAGCAGGTCTGGCAGCGTGACAACTGGCTCGACCTCCTCCAGCGCTTCGTGCACCAGCAGAAGCACAGGACGCCCGGCGGCGGCACCACCAGGACGACGGTCTTCCCCCGCTTCCACCAGTGGGACGTCGTCCGGAAGCTCACCGCGCACGCGGCCACCCACGGCGCCGGCCAGAACTACCTGATCATGGCCTCCGCCGGCTCCGGCAAGTCGAACACCATCGGCTGGCTGTCCCACCGGCTCAGCGACCTGCACGCCGGCACCGACCCGGCCGCCCTCGACCCCGAGGCCGTCGCCGACCAGCGCATCACGCCGGGCGAGCCCGTCTTCGACAAGGTCATCGTCATCACCGACCGGCGCAACCTGGACGCGCAGCTCCGGGAGACCGTCGGCAGCTTCTCGCAGACCGACGGCCTGGTCGTGAAGGTCGACGAGAAGCACGGGGCGAAGAGCGAACAGCTCGCCCGCGCCCTGTCCCGGGACACCGGCAAGATCGTCACCGTCACCCTGCACTCGTTCCCGGCGCTGCTGGACTACATCAAGCGCAACCCCACCGAGATCAAGGGCACCCGCTTCGCGATCGTCGTGGACGAGGCGCACTCCTCCCAGTCGGGCGACGCGGCCACCGCCGTGAAGTCCGCCCTGCGCGACCTCGGCCTGGACGCCGACTCGGACGACGAGGGCGCGACCACGCTCACCGTGGACGACAAGCTGAAGGCGAAGGCGGTCGCACGCTCCCGCGCCGCCAACCTCTCCTACTTCGCCTTCACCGCCACGCCCAAGGCGAAGACGCTCGAACTCTTCGGCACGCGGGACGTGGAGGACGGCAAGGCGGTCTACCGCCCCTTCCACACCTACTCCATGCGCCAGGCCGTCGAGGAGGGCTTCATCCTCGACCCGCTGCGCAACTACGTCACGTACACCACCTACTGGAAGCTCGCGAACCTCAACCACGACGAGAAGGAGGTCGACCCCTCCCGGGCGAACAGCCTGCTCGCCCGGTTCGCGCTCATGCACGAGCACACGGTGTCCCAGCACGCCCAGGTGATCGTCGAGCACTTCGTCGCCCATACCCGCGGCCGGCTCGGCGGGCGCGCCAAGGCCATGGTGGTCACGGCGTCCCGCCACTCCGCCGTACAGACGGCCCGCGCCATCCGCAGCTACATCGCCGACCGCGGGTACGACTCCGCGTACCCGGACCTCGGTGTCCTGGTCGCCTTCTCCGGGTCCCTCACCATCGACGGCGAGGAGACCACCGAGAGCAAGGAGAACGGCGGTCTCCCCGAGAGCGCGCTGCCGAAGGCGTTCGGCTACACCCGCGCCGACGACAAGGCCGCGAAGGCCGGCGGCACGGGGCAGCGGGAGTACCGGATCCTCGTCGTCGCCGAGAAGTACCAGACCGGCTTCGACCAGCCGCTGCTGACGACGATGTACGTCAACAAGACACTGACCGGCATCGCCGCCGTGCAGACCCTCTCCCGCCTCAACCGCACCGCCGAGCGCAAGTCGCAGGCCGACCTCGCCGTCCTGGACTTCGTCAACGAGGCCGAGGACATCCGGGACGCCTTCCGCCCGTACTTCGAGGAGGCGCACACCCTGCCCTCCGATCCGAACCTGCTCTACACGGCCCAGAGCCGCGTCATGTCCGCCCCGGTCGTCTCCGAGCAGGACATGGACGCGTTCGTCGCCGCGTACTTCGAGGCGCGGGAGAAGGCCGGCGGCTCGCAGTCCACGTGGGAGAAGCTGCACGCCGAGCTGTACCGGCTGCTCTCCCCCGCGGTCACCCGGTTCACCGCGCTGCTGGACAGCCAGGAGGAGGACGACGTCGAGACGGCCGAGGAGTTCCGGGCCCATCTCCACGACTACGTCCGCAAGTACGGATTCCTCGCGCAGATCGTCCCGTACCACGACCCCGAGTTGGAGCGGCTGTACCTGTACGGACGGCACCTGCTCAACCGCCTGCCGCGCCGCGCGGACGGCGGGGTCGACATAGGCGAGGTGGACCTCAGTCACCTGCGGGTCGAGAAGACCGGCGAGGTCGACGTGTCGCTCCGCGCCGACGGGCCCGCCGAGCTCAAGGGCTTCGGCGACGGGGCGGGCGGCGCCGGGGACCCGGAGACGTCCCTGCTGTCCGAGCTGATCGAGAGGTTCAACGCCAGGTTCGGTACGGAGTTCACCGCGCAGGACGTCCTCCCGGCGTTCAACGCCACCAAGGAGGACCCGAAGGTGCGGGCCGCCGCCCTCGTCAACGACGAGGAGAACTTCGGCATCGTCTTCGACAAGAAGTTCGAGGAGAACATGATGGACCACGTCTCCACGATCGACACGCTCGGCAAGCGGTACTTCGGGACGGACCGGGACTTCAAGTCCGGCCTCGACCGCAGCGCCCGCCGGGCGGCCTGGCGGATGATCCGCCGGGAAGCGGGCCTGGAGGACATCTGACGGCGCTGGACGGACGGATCCCCCGCCCGCGAAACTGATCACCAAACCACATCGAAAGATCACTTCGGACACTCGACGGGGGCGGGGACCAGGTGCCGGACGTACGGCGGATCGCGGAACGGTACGAGCTGCTGGAGCGCTTCAGCCATGGCGGGATGGGGGACGTCTGGCGCGGCTACGACGCCGTGCTGGACCGGCCGGTCGCCGTGAAGCTGATCCGGCCGCAGGCCGTGACGTCGCCGCACTTGGCCCAGGAGCTGGAGAAGCGGTTCCGCCGGGAGGCGAGGATCACCGCGCGGATCCGGCACCCGGGCGTGCCACAGGTGTACGACGCGGTGCTCGGGGAGTCGTACGAGCAGCTGTTCCTGGTGATGGAACTGGTCGACGGCGTGCCGCTGACCGCGTACGCGCACCCGGACCGGCCGCTCCCGGTCAGCTGGGCGGTGGCCGTCGCGGCGCAGGTGGCGACCGTGCTGTCGTACGCGCACGACGTGCCGGTGGTGCACCGCGACCTCAAGCCGGGCAACGTCCTCGTCGCCCGGGACGGCACGGTGAAGGTGCTGGACTTCGGCATCGCGGCGATCCTGCGGACGGACGTCACCAAGCTGACCTCGACGGGCAACCCCCTCGGGACGCACCAGTACATGGCCCCGGAACAGGTGCGCGGCGGACGGGTCACGCCCCGCACCGACCTGTACGCACTGGGCTGCGTGCTGCACGAACTGCTCTGTGGCCGGCCGCTGTTCCAGGGGGACAGCGAGTGGCAGCTGATGACCCAGCACGTAGGCGCGGCCCCGACGCCGCTGCGGCGGCTGCGGGCCGACGTACCGGCGGCCTTGGAGGAGCTCGTGCTGCACCTGCTCCGCAAGGCACCCGAGGCGCGTCCGGCGGACGTGCAGGAGGTGTACGAGCGACTGCTGCCCTTCCTGCCGCTTCCCGGCGACGGCCCCGTGCCACGAGAGGCGGGGCCGGCCGGGGCGCCCGACCCGACCGGGATCTTCCGCCACCCCTGCGCGCCCCGCTCGCGGACCGGCGCCGAGGACGGCTGGCGGCCCGCCGCACCCGCCGCCGGTCCGGACGCGCCACCCCTCGTCCCGGCCGCCGAGCGCGAGGCGCTGCGGGAGCGGATCCGTGAGGTCCACGCGCACTACGTGGCCCTGATGGAGGAGGAGCGGTACGCGCAGGCCGCCGAGGTGGTGGGCGAGATGACCGAGCCGGCCGCGCGAGCCCTCGGATCGCAGAGCAAGGCGGTCCTGAGGTTGCGCACGTGGCGGGCGGTGAGCCGTCAGCTGGCGGGCGACCACCGGGCCGCGCTGCCGGAGTTCGAGGCGCTCGCCGACGCCTACGAGCGGGTGAGCGGCCAGAGCAGTGAGGAGGCGCTGGAGTGCCGGGCCCAGGCGGCGCGCTGCCGCGGTGAGCTCGGTCAGGTGACCGAGGCGCTCGCCGGGCTGCACGGCGTGCTCGACGCCGTCCGCGCCATCGAGGGCGACGTCAGCGAGAGCGCGGTGGAGCTGCGCCGCGACATCGGCATGCTGCTGCTCGCGCAGGGACGGGCCGCCGACGCGTTCGACGTCCTGGAGCCGCTGCACGCCGATCTGTGCGTGGTGTTCGGTCCCGGCGACGAACTGACCGCCGAGGTGGCCGAGACCCTGGCCGTGATCCGGCTGGATCTCGATGGCGGTTCCCGTTCCACCCCCTGACCTGGCCTTCTCCCGCACGGCAGCCCGCGCGGGCACTAGGATTCCCGCATGCCGCAGCTCGCCTTCGACATCGGCTTCTTCGCCGAGCTCCCCAAGCTTCAGCCCCCGGTCAGGAAGGGCGTGCTGGACGCCTGGGAGAAGTTCGGCCGGCTCACCCTCGACCAGCTCTTCAAGGACCCGGGGCTGAAGCTGGAGAGCCTGACGAACGCGCGGGACAGGCAGATCCGGACCATCCGTATCGACCAGTTCTGGCGCGGTGTGGTCCTCGCCCCGGCCACCGGGGACACCTTCGTCCTGCTGCGGGTCATGCAGCACGACAAGGCCATCGCCTGGGCGAAGAAGCAGAGGTCCAGCATCAACGAGGTGACGCGGGCCGTCGAGATCCGGGACGCGGCGACCCTGGACGAGCTCACGCCGGCGTACGAGCGGGTGGCCGAGACCTCGCCGAAGGAGCGGCTGTTCGGGAAGTTCTCCGACGGGGACCTGAAGGCGCTCGGCATCGACGAGGAGACGCTGCGGCAGGCCCGGTCGCTGGTCGACCAGGAGCAGCTTGAGGTCTTCGCGCCGCTGCTGCCGCAGGACCAGCGCGAGGTGCTCCAGTACCTCGCCGCGGGCTGCACGGTGGAGGAGGTCTGGCAGGACATCGTGGCGCCCGCGCTCCAGGCGTCGGCACAGCCGGTGGACACCCGGGACTTCGAGACGGCGATCCGGCACAGCCGGGCCCGCATCGCGCTGGTCACGGCGTCCGAGGAGCTGCGGGACATCCTGGAGAAGCCGTTCGCGGCCTGGCGGGTCTTCCTGCACCCCTCCCAGCGGAAGGTGGCCTACCGGGCGTCCTACGCGGGGCCCGCCCAGGTCACCGGCGGGCCGGGCACCGGCAAGACCGTCGTCGCCCTGCACCGGGTCAAGCACCTGCTCGGGTACCTGCGCGACGGCGACCGCATCCTGCTCACCACCTACACCAACGCCCTCGTCAACGCGCTCCGTTCGGGCCTGGACTCCCTGGTGGACGATCCGGGGCTGCGGGAGCGGGTGGACATCTCGACGGTGGACGGCCTCGCCGGCCGTGTCGTCGCCGAGGCGCCGGGGGCGGTGACGCTGCGGCCACTGCCGGACAACGAGGAGGAGAGCCGCTGGCGCGAGGCCGCGGAGGCGACGGGCTTCACCGGCAGCGCGCGGTTCCTCGCCCAGGAGTACCGGCACGTCGTCCTGGCCCAGGACATCAGGACCCTGGCCGCTTACCAGGCGGCGGACCGGCGGGGTCGCGGGAGCCGGCTCGCGGCGGCCGAGCGGCCGTTGGTCTGGCGGACCGTCGAGCGGTTCACGGCCGGCCTCGCGGCGGACGGGTGCCGCACCTGGCTCCAGACGTGCGCGGAGGCGGCGCGGCTGCTGGCGGAGACGGGGCCGCGGTACCGGCACGTCGTGGTGGACGAGGCGCAGGACCTGCACCCGGTGCAGTGGCGGCTGCTGCGCGCCGCCGCCCCCGCCCGTCCGGACGACCTGTTCATCGCGGGCGACCCGCACCAGCGCATCTACGACTCCAAGGTGTCCCTCAAGTCGCTCGGGATCAAGGTGACCGGGCGGTCGGTGAAGCTGCGCAAGAACTACCGCAGCACGCAGGAGATCCTGCGCTGGTCCACGGCACTGCTGATCGGCCGCCCGATCGCCCAGCTGGAGGACGAGAACCGCAACGAGACCCTGCTCGGCTACCGTTCCGCCCTCCACGGCGACGGGCCCACCGTGCACGCGGCGGAGTCGGAGGAGGCCGAGCTGGACGCGCTGGTCGCCCGGGTGCGGGCGTGGCTGGACGCGGGTGTCGGCGCCGGGGAGATCGGGGTCAGCGCCCGCTTCAACAAGACGTGCGCGAAAGCGGTGGCGCGCCTGAGGGACGCCGGTGTCCCGGCCGCCACCCTGCGCACCGCCGGCGCCGCCACCGGGGACGCCCCGACCGTGCGGGTCGGGACCATGCACTCGTTCAAGGGCCTGGAGTTCCGCTGCGTCGCGGTCATCGGCGCCCACGACGACGCGCTGCCGTTCCCGAGGGCGGTCACCCCGCCGGAGGTGGACGCCCAGCAGCACGAGACGGACCTGATGTCCGAACGCTGCCTGCTCTTCGTCGCCTGCACCCGGGCCCGCGACAGCCTGTACGTCTCCTGGTCGGGCAAGCCCAGCCGGTTCCTGACGGAGGCGGGCGTGCGAAGCTGACCCTGGACCGCGTCATGCCCGGCAGGACCTGCGCGACCGCGTCCCGGGCGTGTCCGGTCAGCCCTTCTGCTCCACCCGCACCCAGTCGATCTCGGCCTGTACTCCCCCGCCCGCGATCCGGTCCACGCTGGACTGCGGCAGGCCCCAGTAGGGGGTGGTGACCTTGTTCCAGCCGGCCGGGTAGGCGCCGCCGAGGGCGAGGTTCAGGATGACGTACTGGTCGTGGTCGTAGACCCACTGGCCCCGGGTGGACTCCAGCTTGTCGCGGGTCGTCTCCTGGACCAGGCGGTCGTCGACGGAGAACCGCAGTGCCGTCGGGGTCCACTCGACCGCGTAGGTGTGCCACTGGTCGGCCGTGCCGCCGCCCGGGTACGTCTGGCGGGCGCCGATGTTGCCGTCGGCCGAGTAGCCGGGGCCGTGCAGGGCCGTGCTGGTCCAGTCGGGGTAGCCGATGTTCTCCATGATGTCGGTCTCGCCGGAGGCCGGCCAGGAGACGGAGGGGTCGTCCACGTTGCTGCCGAGCAGCCAGAACGCCGGCCAGAACCCGTCGCCGACGGGCAGTTTCATCCGGGCGCTGACCTTGCCGTAGGTGAAGTCGACGTGGGTGTGGGTGTCGACGCGGCCGGAGGTGAAGTCGTAGGTGCCGCCGCCCGCCCGGGTGCAGCCCTTGCAGTACTTCGCCCGCAGGATCAGCTCCCCGTTCTCGGTGCGGATGGTGTCCGGGGAGTCGACGTACGCCTGGGACTCTCCGTTGACCGGGCCCATCTCGGTGCCGGTGCGCACCACCCGCCACTTCGAGCGGTCGAGAGAGGCGCCCGTGAAGTCGTCGAAGAAGGTGGTGCGGTACGTGCCCGGCTGGTCGGCGGGCAGGGCCGGGTAGGCGGCGGAGGCGCTGCCGCCGGTGCCCCAGACCTGGAACTCGTACAGCGAGTAGCCGAACTGGGCCGTGGCGGGGGCCGGGTTGTGGAAGGAGCGGCGCTCCTTGCCGAGCATGCGGACGTAGCGGCCGGTCACCGGTGCGGGGAGGGTGATGGTGTCGTGCAGGCCCACGGCCTCGGACGGGGACTTCACGTTCGCGCGGCGGGCGGCCACGTCGGCGGCCGAGGGCTGGTACACCGTGCGCCAGGTGCGGTTGTCGTCGGAGACCTGGAGCTGGTAGTCGACGGCGTAGGCCGCCTCCCAGTAGAGGTCGACGGAGGAGACGGCCGACGGGGCGCCCAGGTCCACCGAGACCCAGCGGTCCGCGTTCCAGTCGCTGGACCAGCGCGTCGCGTCGTCCTTGAGGTTGTCGGGCCAGCCGCCGTCGGTGACGAACGCGGGCGAGTTCCCGGCGTGCTGGTAGTGGTTCGAGTACGCCGGGTGGTTCAGGGCGAGGTTGGTGCGGGTGGTCGACGCGGGTGCGGGCTCGCCTCCGTAGACCTTGAAGTCCCACAGGGAGTAGCCGTACGGCGTGGCGCGTTCGCGGCCGCGCAGGCGGACGTAGCGGCCGGTGACCTCCTGGGGGTAGGTGTGCGCGGTGACCGAGCCGCCGGTGCCCGCGGTCTCGGTGTAGAAGGGTGTCCAGTCGGTTCCGTTCCGGGACACCTCCAGCACGTAGCGCTTGCCGTAGGCGGCCTCCCAGTCGAGGACGACGCGGTCGACGCGGATCACCGAGCCGAGGTCGACGCGGATCCAGGCGTCGTCGGCGAAGTCGCTGGACCAGCGGGTGGTGCCGTTGCCGTCGAAGGCGAGGCCGGGCGCGGTGCCGGCGTTCTCGCTGCCGGAGGCGGTGACGGCCGCGGGGTTCACCGCGTAGGCGGTGGCCGCGCGGTCGGTGTCCCAGCCGGCGACGGGGGCCGCGGCGGCGGGCCCGGCCAGGACCGGACCGGAGCAGAGCAGGGCCGTTGTGGCCAGGGCGGCGAGCAGGGTGCGGGGGATGCGGCTGGGCATGCGGCTCTCCTTGTGGGGTGGAGGTGCGCTTCCTGATCTATGTCAAGTGCATGACAACCATGGGGAGGGCGTGCGGGGCGGGCCGGTGGACACGAACTCCCCGGTCGTGTCCACCGGCCGTCCGGGCCGGGCTCAGGCGGCCCGGCGTGTCTGGCCGCGGTGGACGCGGACGATGTCCGCGTACCGGCGACCGCTGCCCTTGATCGTGCGGACCTGGGTGCGGTAGTCGACGTGGACCAGGCCGAACCGCTTGTCGTAGCCGTACGCCCACTCGAAGTTGTCCAGCAGCGACCAGGCGAAGTAGCCGGCCAGCGGGGCGCCCTTGCGGACGGCGGAGGCGCAGGCGGCGAGGTGGCGCTCCAGGTAGTCCTGGCGCTCGGGGTCGTCGACGCTGCCGTCGGGGCGGACCACGTCCGGGTAGGCGGAGCCGTTCTCGGTGACGTAGATCTTCCGGGCGCCGTACTCCTCGGTGAGCCTCAGCAGCAGCGTCTCGATCCCGGACGCGTCGATCTCCCAGTCCATGCCGGTGCGCGGGACGCCCTCGCGGCGGACGGAACGGACGTACGGAGCGGCCCCCTCGGGGTCGTCGGTGACGTACGCCGGGAAGTAGTAGTTCAGGCCGAGCCAGTCGAGCGGGGCGGCGATGGTGGCCAGGTCGGCGTCGTCCACCGGGAGTTCGACGCCGTAGGTCTCCACCATGTCGGCGGGGAAGCCGCGGCCGTGCACCGGGTCGAGCCACCAGCGGTTGACATGGCCGTCGTGCCGGCGGGCCGCCGCCAGGTCCTCGGGGCGGTCGGTGACCGGGTGCACGGTGGAGAGGTTGTTGACGATGCCGACCTGCGCGCCGGGGGCGGCGGCGCGGATCGCCTGGGTGGCGAGGCCGTGGCCGAGGAGCAGGTGGCAGGAGGCGCGGACGGCGGCGGTGAGGTCGGTCCAGCCCGGCGCCATCGTGCCTTCGAGGTGGCCGATCCAGGCCGAGCAGGACGGCTCGTTGAGGGTGGCCCAGAGCTTGACGCGGTCGCCGAGGCGTTCGGCGACGACGGAGGCGTACTCGGCGAACGCCAGGGCGGTGTCCCGCTCCGGCCAGCCGCCGCGGTCCTGGAGCACCTGCGGCAGGTCCCAGTGGTAGAGCGTGACCGACGGGGTGATGCCCGCCTCCAGCAGCGCGTCCACCAACTCGTCGTAGAAGGCCAGTCCCTTGGGGTTCACCGGGCCGGTGCCCCCCGGGACCACCCGCGGCCAGGCCACGGACAACCGATAGGCGTCGACGCCGAGTTGCCGCATCAGGCCGATGTCCTCGCGCCAGCGGTGGTAGTGGTCGCAGGCGACGTCGCCGTTGTCCCCGTTCACGATCTTCCCCGGGGTGTGGGAGAAGGTGTCCCAGATCGAGGGCGAGCGGCCGTCCTCGGCGACGGCCCCCTCGATCTGGTACGCCGCTGTGGCCGTGCCCCACAGGAAGTCGTGCGGGAGGGCGGCGAGGTCGATGGGTTCGGACACGGAAGTCCCTTCGGGATCAGGGGTGTGGGTCACTTGACGGCTCCCGCCGTCAGACCCGCGACGAGATAGCGCTGCAACAGCAGGAAGCCGGCCACCACGGGCACGCTGACGACCAGCGAGGCGGCCATGATCTGGTTCCAGTAGACGTCGTAGAGCGTGGAGTAGCCCTGGAGGCCGACGGCGAGGGTGCGGGTGGTGTCGTTGGTCATGACCGAGGCGAAGAGCACCTCTCCCCAGGCGGTCATGAAGGCGTAGACGGCGACCGCGACGATGCCCGGGATCGCGGCCGGCACCACGATCCGGAACAGCGCGCCGAACGGGCCGCAGCCGTCCACGAGCGCCGCCTCGTCCAGGTCGCGCGGCACCGAGTCGAAGTAGCCGATCAGCATCCAGATGGAGAACGGCAGTGAGAAGGTGAGGTAGGTCAGGATCAGCCCGCCACGGGAGCCGAACAGGGCGATGCCGGTTGCGTTGCCGATGTTGACGTAGATCAGGAAGAGCGGGAGCAGGAACAGGATGCCCGGGAGCATCTGCGTGGACAGCACGGTGACCGTGAAGACGCGCTTGCCCCGGAAGTCGTAGCGGCTGACGGCGTAGGCCGCGAACACGGCGATGACCACCGAGCAGACGGTCGCCGCGCCCGCCACGATCAGCGAGTTCGCGAAGTACTTCGCGAGCGGCACGGTCGACCAGATGTCGATGTACGGCCGGATGGTCAGCTCGCTGGGCAGCCAGCGGAATCTGCCGGTGACGTCGGCGAGCGGCTTCAGCGAGCTGGAGATCATCACGTACACCGGGACCAGCACGAACCCGGCGAGCAGGGTGAGGAACACCCGGCGCGACCACAGGAACGAACGCGGGGGCGCCATCGGCGAGTTGCGCTGCGCCGTGAACGACGTGTCACGCATCGGAAGCCCTCCGTCCGCGCGAGGTCAGCAGCAGGTACCCGCCCGTCACGACGAGCAGGAACAGCAGCAGCAGGACGGACATGGCCGAGCCGGTGCCGAAGTTCCAGGAGACGAAGGAGGACTGGTAGATGTGCACCGAGATGAGGTCCGCGGCCTCGGGAGCGGCCTTGCCGAACAGCACGTACGGCGTGTTGAAGTCGTTGAACGTCCACAGGAACAGCACCAGGATCAGCACCTGGTTGACCGGGCGAAGCGACGGCAGGGTGATGCGGCGGATCTGCTGCCACATCCCGGCGCCGTCCAGCGCCGCGGCCTCGTACAGCTCCCGGGGGATGTTCTGGAGTCCGGCCGTCACGATGAGGAACGCGAACGGCCAGCCCTTCCAGACGGACACGGTGAGCAGGGCGTAGAAGCTGTTGTCGCCGATGAGCCAGAAGGACGGCTTGTCGGTGAGGTGCAGCTGGTCGTGCAGCACGTGGTTCACCAGGCCGTTGTCGTGCTGGAACATGAACACCCAGGTGATGACGGCCGCGTAGACGGGCAGCGCGTACGGCACCAGGAACAGGGCGCGCAGCAGGCCGCGCCCCCGGAAGGTGTCCTGCATGTACACGGCGGCGGCCGTGCCGATCAGCCAGCACAGGCCGACCGACAGCAGGGTGAAGCCGACGGTGGTGCCGAAGGACTGGAGCAGCGCCTTGCCGACGGGGGCGTCGAAGTCCACCGACACCTTGTAGTTGTCGAAGCCGTTCCAGGGGGCGGTGCCCCAGTCGCGGATGTAGAACTGGGTGAGCTGCTTGAAGCTCATCACGATGCCGATCGCCATCGGCACCAGGTGGACGAGGAGTTCGAGGAGCAGGGCGGGCAGCAGGAGCAGGTACGGCAGAGTGACGCGTCTGATCCGCCCGGTGCGGCGGCGGGGTTCGCGCGCCGCACCGGGGGAGGTCTCGCGCACCGGTTGCTTCAGTGCGGTGGTCGTCATGGTGGTCAGGCCGCCGGCATCTGCTGCTGGGCCTTCTCCAGCTTGGCCTTGACCGAGTCGGTGGTCACGGCGCGTCCGGCGGCGGCGTCGGCGAACAGCTCCTTGACGGCCGTACCGACCGCCGTCTCGAACTGCGACTCGGCCGGCACCTGCGGCAGCGCGGCGGCGCTCTTGGCGAGGGTGTCCCGCAGCACGGCGGTGTCCGGCGCGTTGAACGCCTGGTCGCCCTGGGCGGCCTTGACCGGCGGGATGGAGGTGTAGGCCGTGTTCAGGATCTTCTGCTCGGCGTCGGAGGTCATGAACTTCACGAACTTCGTGGCGCCGTCGAGGTTGTGCGTGTTCTTGAAGACGGCGATGTTGATGCCCATGACCGCCGAGTTGACCTGAGTGCCGGCACCGGGAGTCCCGGAGATCACCGGCACCGGCGCGACGCCGTAGGCGTCCTGGCTCATGCCCTGGGACTTGAGGTTGGAGGCGGCGGACTGCCACAGCAGCATCGCCTGCTTGCCCTTGGCGAAGTCGCTGACGGACTGGTTCTGCGCGTACTCGGCGTCGCCGGCCGGGATGACCTCGTCCTTGGCCATCAGGTCGACGTAGCTCTTCACCGCCTCGACGACCTTGGGGTTGGTGAAGTCGGGCTTGCCGTCGGCGGTGAAGAAGTCGGCGCCGTGCTGCTTGGCGAAGACGAAGACGTGGTGGATGTTCTCCGACAGGTTCGCACCCTCGGCGCCGAGCACGGACTTGCCCTTGGCCTTGATCTTCTTGCCGTCGGCGATGAGCTCGTCCCAGGTGGCCGGGGGCTTGCTGATCCCGGCGTCGGCGAAGATCTTCTTGTTGTAGTAGAGGGCGTACGCCATCGAGTACAGGGGCACGGCGGCCGGGTCCTTGCCCTGGACGCCGGTGGAGCCGAGAGCCGTGTCGGAGAACCGCTCCTTGCCGCCTATCTTGGCGAAGTTCTTCTCGTCCCACGACAGCAGCCCGCCGGTCGCCTGAAGGGAGGCGCTCCAGGTGTTGCCGATGTTCAGCACGTCCGGGCCCTGGCCGGAAGTGGTCGCGGTCAGGATCCGGTTGAGCAGATCCGACCAGGGCACGACCTCGAGCTTCACCTTGATGCCGGTCTGCTTCTCGAACTTGTCGAGCTCGGGCTGGAGCACCTGCTTGTCCACGGCGACACTGGCACCCTGGTTGGAGGCCCAGTACGTCAGCGTCTTGGGTGAGTCGTTCGACCCGCCGCCGGTGGACGAACCGCCTCCGCAGGCCGTGGCCGCGAGGGCGAGAGACAGGGTGACGGCGCCTACGGCCGCGGCTCGGATCCTGCGCATGGCTCCCGGGTCCCTTCAGGGATTGCACTCATGACTTAATTTAGGACGTGAGTTAATCCGCCGAAGAGGCGATCGTCAAGGGATTCGACAAGCGCAACCGAGTGGCGTGACCGAAACGTTGACCGGCGGCACGGTCGCGGTCGGCACGGCCGCCCACCCCGGTTCTCCGAGCCGCCGGCGAGCGTGACGCGCGGGCCGGTCATCGGGCGCCCCCGGGCGACCGCGCCTGACACGGCAGGATCCACGAACGGGCTTCCCGGCGCGCGTCGCTGGCATACGCTCACCCCCAACCAGCCCAGGCGAAGGGATCGTTGTGCGTCGACTGACGAAGATGTGGAGGGCAGTCCTCGCGGGCGTCCTCCTCCCCGCAACCGTTCTGATTCTCTCCAGCCCGGCCCACGCCGCCGTCACGGTCACCACCTCGGCCGTCTTCAACGACCCGTCAGGCACCACCGCCGACCAGAACCGGATCCGCGATTACATCGTCAGCCTGGTCGACGCCACCCCGGCCGGGGAGTCGATCACGGCGGCGGCCTACACGTTCACCGACGGCACGGCCGCCCAGGCGCTGGTCAACGCGAAGGCGCGAGGCGTCAAGGTCCGCATCATCGTGGACCACACCACCGTCACCATGACCGGGGGCGAGTACACCACCCTGGCCAACGGCCTGGGCACCGACCGCACCCAGTCGTCGTGGGTGATGGCCTGCCCCAGCGCACGCGGCTGCATCGGGGACCGAGAGCTCACCTCCGGCGACCCGGCGATCAACCACAACAAGTTCTGGCTGTTCTCCAACGTGGGCGGCGCGAGCAACGTGGTGGTGCAGACCTCGCACAACATGACCACCTCACAGCGCACCACCTACTTCAACAACGCCGTGACGATCCCGGATTCCGGTCTGTACGGCATCTACCAGTCGTACTTCTCGGACCTGCTGTCCTACGGATCCTCCTCGTCGGGCTCCGACACCTACTACAAGACCCCCACCAGCGCCACCGGCCCGTACAAGGCGTACTTCTTCCCCCGCCACGAGGCGTCCGGCACGTCGTGGAACAACGACGCGAGCACCGACACCGTCAAGCTGATCCTCGACAACGTCAGTTGTTCCTCGGGCACCCAGATCCGCGTGGGCATGAACCTCTTCAGCCGTGACGAGGTCGCCCAGAAGCTGGTGAGCCTGGTGAACTCGGGGTGCTCGGTCTACCTGGCGGCCGACGGCGCACCGGGTTCCATGAGCCAGGCGGTGACGGACACCCTCTACGGCAAGCTGACCAAGCGGGTGGAGTGCTACGAGAACAGCCCCGACGGCACCTACAAGATCGGGGTGCACTCCAAGTACCTGCTGATCCAGGGAACGTACGACGGGGTCGCCAACCGCAAGCTGGTGTGGACCGGAAGCCACAACTACACCTACTCCGCGCTGCGGGCCAACGACGAGGCGCTGCTGAAGATCGACAACGCGGCGATCTACGACCAGTTCAAGGCCAACCACGACACGCTGATGACCTACTGCGCCGGAAGCTGAACCGGCACCGCCGGCCGGCCCGCACCGGGATCCGGCCGGCGGTGCCGGGCGGACAAACACAGCGAGGACCGCGACCGTCAGGTCGAGGCCCTCGCATCCGTACCGCTACGGTGAGTGTCCGAGGGGGGACTTGAACCCCCACGCCCGATAAAGGGCACTAGCACCTCAAGCTAGCGCGTCTGCCATTCCGCCACCCGGACCAGGTGTCTGCCGCCTTGCGGGGTGTGTTCCGCGCGGCGACATGGACAACAATACCAAGGTTTCGGAGTGCGTTTCACCTGCGTATCCGTCCGCGGGGACGAGGCAGACGCCGGATTGCCGACGGTATACAGTCCGCGAGATCCCGTGTGCCGAGCGTGAGAGTCAGGGCATGAGCTGGTACTCCGGGAAGTTCCCGGGCAGCCGCTCCCCCGCCGCGCCCCGCGTCACCGCCCGGACCAGGAGCTCACCGCCGACGAACGCGCCGCGCCAGGACGCGCCGAACCCGCCGAACAGCTCGTCCCGGTCGCCGCGGGAGCGCGGGACGCCGTGCCCGGTCTTGAAGGCGCGGATCTGGGGGGCGAGCCGGTCGTAGGCGGCCCGGTCGTCCGTGGCGAGCGTGGCCACCAGCGCGCCGTTGGACGCGTTCATCGCGGCCAGCAGCTCGGCCTCGGTGTCGACGAGGACGATCGTGTCGACCGGCCCGAAGGGCTCGGCGTGGTGCAGCGGGGAGGACGGCGGCGGACCGAGCAGGGTGACCGGGTGGACGTAGGCGGAGGTGTCCTGGCCCGGCAGGAAGCGCGCCTCGTCCGGCCGGCCCCGGTACAGCGGTACGGCACCCCGGTCCACGGCCTCGGCCACCTGGTCGGTCAGCTCCTTGGCCTTGGCCGCGTTGATCAGGGGTCCGAAGTCCAGCTCGGGGAGCGGATCGGCCGGGTCCGCCACGGCGAGCGGGTGGCCCACGCGGACGGCCCGGACCGCCGGCAGATAGGCGGCGAGGAACGCGTCGAAGAGGGAGCGCTGGACGACGAAGCGCGGATAGGCGGTGCAGCGCTGTTTGCCGTAGTCGAAGAGCCGGGGGACGACGGCGGTGAGCGCCGCCCAGTCGGAGAAGTCCCAGATGCCCCAGGTGTTCAGGCCCTCCTGTTCCAGGACGTGCCGTTTGCCCAGGTCGGCGACGGCTGTGGCGACGGCCGCGCCGGTGTCGCGGCCCCCGACGAAGGAGACGCAGCCGATCTCCGGCGCCCGCACCAGCGCCTGGTTCAGCTCGCGCCCGCTGCCGCCGACCAGGGTCAGGGGCACCCCCTCGCGGGCGGTCAGCGCCGCGGCGAGGGTGAGGCACGCCACACCGCCGTCGGTCGGGGTCTTGGCGATCACCGCGTTGCCGGCCAGCGCCTGCACGAGCGCGGCGTGCACGAGCACGCTCATCGGGTAGTTCCAGCTGGCGATGTTCGACACGGGCCCGTCCAGCGGGGCCCGGCCCGCGAGCATCGGTTCGATCCCGTCGACGTACCAGCGCACGCCGTCGATCGCCCGGTCCACGTCCGCGAGCGCGAGCCGCCAGGGCTTGCCGATCTCCCAGACGAGCAGCAGGGCGAGCAGTTCGCGGTGCTCGGCGAGCGCGTCCAGGGTGGCGGCGACGCGGGCCCGCCGTTCGGGGAGCGGGACGTGCCGCCAGGCGCGGTGCTGATCGAGGGCGGCGCGTACGGCCTGGTGGGCGGTGTCGCCGTCCAGGCGGGGGGCGCCGGCGATGGGGGTGCCGTCGACCGGGGTGGCCGCGGGCAGTGTCCGGCCGTCGGGGTGCCAGCCACCGGCCCACAGATTGCCGGCGCCCTGCTCCCGGAAGGCCTCGGGGGCGACCGTGAGACAGCGCTGCCAGGCGTCGGCGTAGGAGGTGCCGGGTTTGAGGAGTGCGACGGGAGGAGGGGTCGGGGGCTGCGGGGTGAGGGTGGGTGACATGCGTGGTCTCCGCTCTCGCTGCACGGGGATGGAGGGTGCGGGGAGGTACCTGCCGTTTCTCGGATGCCGGTGGTGCGGGAAGCGCGCGCCCCGGATCAGCCCTGCCGCAGCGTCTCCAGCACCGCCCGGGCCGTCTCCGTGGGGGTGCGGCCCACCCGCACCCCGGCCGCCTCCAGGGCCTCCTGCTTGGCGCGGGCGGTGCCGGTGGAGCCGGAGACGATGGCGCCGGCGTGGCCCATGGTCCGGCCCTCGGGCGCGGTGAACCCGGCGATGTAGCCGACGACGGGCTTGGTGACGTGGTCACGGACGTAGGCGGCGGCCCGTTCCTCCGCGTCGCCGCCGATCTCCCCGATCAGGACGATCAGTTCGGTGTCGGGGTCGTCCTGGAACGCGGCCAGGCAGTCGATGTGGCTGGTGCCGACGACAGGGTCACCGCCGATGCCGACACAGGTGGAGAAGCCGGTGTCGCGCAGCTCGTACATGAGCTGGTAGGTGAGGGTGCCCGATTTGGAGACCAGGCCGATACGGCCGGGCTTGGCGATGTCGGCGGGGATGATGCCCGCGTTCGACCGGCCCGGGGAGATCAGGCCGGGGCAGTTGGGGCCGATGATCCGCGTGCCCCGCTGCCGCGCGTACGCGGTGAAGGCGACGGTGTCGTGGACCGGGATGCCCTCGGTGATGACCACGGCCAGCGGGATCCGGGCGTCGGCGGCCCCGGTGACGGCCGCCTTGGCGAAGGCCGGCGGGACGAAGACGACGCTGACGTCGGCGCCGGTCGCGCGCATGCCGTCGGCGACCGAGCCGAAGACGGGCAGCGGGTGCCCGTCGACGTCGACGGTACGGCCGGCCTTGCGCGGGTTGACCCCGCCGACGACGTTCGTGCCGGCCGCGAGCATCCGCCGGGTGTGCTTCATGCCTTCGGCGCCGGTCATGCCCTGGACGAGGATCCTGCTCTCCGTGGTGAGGTGGATGGCCATGTCCCAACTCCTCAGGCGGTGTGCGCGAGTTCGGCGGCCCGGCGGGCGGCGCCGTCCATGGTGGCGACCTGTTCGACCAGCGGATGCGCCCGTGCGTCGAGGATCGCCCGGCCGCGCGCGGCGTTGTTGCCGTCGAGGCGCACGACGAGCGGCTTGGTGGGCCGGACCCGGTCGACCGCCGCCAGGATGCCGTCGGCGACGGTGTCGCACGCGGTGATCCCGCCGAAGACGTTGACGAGGACGCTCCGCACGGCGGGGTCGGCGAGCACCACCGAGAGCGCGTCGGCCATGACCTCCGCCGAGGCTCCGCCGCCGATGTCGAGGAAGTCGGCGGGGCGGGCGCCGCAGCCGGCGACCACGTCCAGGGTCGACATGACGAGGCCGGCACCGTTGCCGATGATCCCGACCTCGCCGTCGAGCTTGACGTAGTGGAGCCCGCGGGCGGCGGCCTCGGTCTCCAGCGGGTCGCGCTGCTCCGTGTCCTCGTCGCCCCAGCGGGCCTGCCGGAAGCGGGCGTTGTCGTCCAGGGTGACCTTGCCGTCGAGGGCGAGGACGTGCCCCTGGGCGGTGCGCACCAGCGGGTTGACCTCGACCAGCAGGGCGTCCTCGGCGACCAGCACCTGCCACAGCCGGACGAGGACGTCGGCGGTCCGCGGCGGCAGCCCGGCGGCGCTCGCGATCTGGCCGGCCTTGGCGGAGGTGACGCCCTCGGCCCGGTCGACCGGGATGCGCGCCACGGCCTCCGGGTGCTGCGCGGCCACCTCCTCGATGTCCACCCCGCCCTGCGCACAGGCGATGGCGAGGAAGCCGCCGGCCGCGCGGTCCAGGACATAGGAGACGTAGAACTCCTCGGCGATGTCGACCGGTTCGGCCAACATCAGGGTGCGGACGCGATGGCCGTTGATGTCCGTCCCGAGGATCTGGCGGGCCGTCAGTTCGGCGGCGGCCGGGTCGGCGACGAGCCGGACCCCGCCCGCCTTGCCGCGCCCGCCCGTCTTCACCTGCGCCTTGACCACGGCCCGGCCGCCGAGCCGCCGGGCGATCTCCCGCGCCTCCTTGGGCGACCGGGTGACCTCGGCCCGCGGCACCGGGATGCCGTGGTCCTGGAAGAGCTGTCGTGCCTGGTGTTCGTACAGGTCCATGCCGGCTCCTGTCTGCGGGGATCATCGCGCGCTCCGGTGACTGGAATCGCCCGGACACCGATGACCGAAAACTGTGTACGCCCCCTGGACACCACCCACGGGATGCGGGATAACAAGCTTCATACAGTATTCGTCGACTGTATGCAATCTACTGCATACAGCGCCTCCCGCTGTACGCACCCCCGCACCCCCATGCTCCGCGAGCCGCGCAAACTCCTATGAAAGGGACGGGACTTCGTCATGCCCGACGACACCCAGGACGTGATCTCCGGTGGCCATCTCGTTGCCAAGGCGCTGAAGGCCGAAGGCGTCGACCGCATCTACACCCTGTGCGGCGGCCACATCATCGACATCTACGACGGCTGCGTGGACGAGGGGATAGAAGTCGTCGACGTCCGCCACGAGCAGGTCGCCGCGCACGCCGCCGACGGCTACGCCCGCGTCACCGGCAAGCCGGGCTGCGCGGTGGTCACCGCGGGGCCCGGGACGACCGACGCCGTCACCGGGGTCGCCAACGCCTTCCGCGCCGAGTCCCCGATGCTGCTGATCGGCGGCCAGGGCGCGCTCACCCAGCACAAGATGGGGTCCCTCCAGGACCTGCCGCACGTCGACATGATGGCGCCGATCACCAAGTTCGCGGCGGCGGTGCCGGACACGGCGCGCGCGGCGGACATGGTGTCGATGGCCTTCCGCGAGTGCTACCACGGCGCACCCGGCCCCTCCTTCCTGGAGATCCCCCGGGACGTCCTCGACGCGAAGGTGCCGGTCGCCCAGGCCCGTGTCCCGCGGGCCGGTGCCTACCGGGCCTCGACCCGATCGGCCGGCGACCCGGAGGCCGTCGAGAAGCTCGCCGACCTGCTCGTCCACGCCGAGAAGCCGGCGATCCTGCTGGGCAGCCAGGTGTGGACGACCCGGGGCACCGAGGCGGCCGTCGAGCTGGTGCGCACGCTGAACGTCCCGGCGTACATGAACGGCGCCGGACGCGGCACGCTCCCGCCGGGCGACCCCCACCACTTCCAGCTCTCCCGCCGGTACGCCTTCTCCAACGCCGACGTCATCGTCATCGTCGGCACCCCGTTCGACTTCCGCATGGGGTACGGCAAGCGCCTGTCCCCCGACGCCACGGTCGTGCAGATCGACCTCGACTACCGCACCGTCGGCAAGAACCGCGACATCGGCCTCGGCATCGTCGGCGACGCGGGCCTGGTCCTGAAGTCGGTGACGGAGGCTGCCTCCGGGCGGCTGAACGGCGGTGCGGCCAAGCGCAAGGAGTGGCTGGACGAACTGCGCGCGGCCGAGCAGTCGGCGATCGAGAAGCGGCTGCCGCAGCTGCGGTCCGACGCCTCCCCGATCCATCCGTACCGGCTGGTCAGCGAGATCAACGACTTCCTGACCGAGGACTCGCTCTACATCGGCGACGGCGGCGACATCGTCACCTTCTCCGGGCAGGTCGTCCAGCCCAAGTCGCCCGGCCACTGGATGGACCCGGGCCCCCTCGGCACCCTCGGCGTCGGCATCCCCTTCGTGCTCGCCGCCAAGCAGGCCCGCCCCGACAAGGAGGTGGTCGCCCTCTTCGGGGACGGCGCCTTCTCCCTCACCGGCTGGGACTTCGAGACCCTCGTCCGCTACGACCTCCCGTTCGTCGGGATCGTCGGCAACAACTCCTCGATGAACCAGATCCGTTACGGCCAGGCCGCCAAGTACGGCAAGGACCGCGAACGGGTCGGCAACACCCTCGGCGACGTCCCGTACGACAAGTTCGCGCAGATCCTCGGCGGCTACGGCGAGGAGGTCCGCGACCCCGCCGACATCGGCCCCGCCCTGCGCCGGGCCCGCGAGTCCGGCAAGCCGTCGCTGATCAACGTCTGGGTCGACCCGGACGCGTACGCCCCCGGAACCATGAACCAGACCATGTACAAGTGAGGTGGCCCGCATGACTGGAACGCCCACCAAGGCCCTGGCCGGCATCCGCGTCCTGGACATGACCCACGTCCAGTCCGGGCCGTCCGCCACCCAGTTGCTCGCCTGGCTCGGCGCCGACGTCGTCAAGCTGGAGGCCCCGACCGGTGACATCACCCGCAAGCAGCTGCGGGACCTGCCGGACGTCGACTCCCTGTACTTCACGATGCTCAACTGCAACAAGCGGAGCATCACGCTGAACACCAAGACCGAGCGCGGCAAGGAGATCCTCACCGAGCTGATCCGGCGCTCGGACGTCATGGTCGAGAACTTCGGGCCGGGCGCGGTCGACCGGATGGGGTTCACCTGGGACCGCATCAAGGAGATCAACCCCCGGATCGTCTACGCCTCCATCAAGGGGTTCGGGGACGGCCCGTACACCGACTTCAAGGCGTACGAGGTCGTCGCGCAGGCCATGGGCGGGTCGATGTCGACCACCGGTTTCGAGGACGGGCCGCCGCTGGCGACGGGGGCCCAGATCGGGGACTCCGGGACGGGTGTGCACGCCGTGGCGGGCATTCTCGCGGCGCTCTTCCAGCGCGAGCGGACCGGGCGCGGGCAGCGGGTCAACGTGGCCATGCAGCACGCGGTCCTCAACCTGTGCCGGGTGAAGCTGCGGGACCAGCAGCGCCTGGCGCACGGGCCGCTCGCCGAATATCCCAACGAGGACTTCGGCGAGGAGGTTCCCCGCTCGGGGAACGCGTCCGGCGGCGGTCAGCCGGGCTGGGCGGTGCGGTGCGCGCCGGGCGGTCCGAACGACTACGTGTACGTCATCGTCCAGCCCGTCGGCTGGAAGCCGATCACCGAGCTCATCGGGCGGCCCGAACTCGCCGAGGACCCCGAGTGGGCGACCCCGGAGGCCCGGCTGCCGAAGCTGAACAAGATGTTCCAGCTGATCGAGGAGTGGTCGGCGACGCTCCCCAAGTGGGAGGTGCTGGAGCGGCTGAACGCGCACAACATCCCGTGCGGCCCGATCCTGTCCACGAAGGAGATCATCGAGGACGCCTCGCTCGCCGCCAACGAGATGGTGGTCCGCGTCCCGCACCCCGAGCGCGGCGAGTTCGTGACCGTCGGCAGCCCGCTCAAGCTCTCCGACTCCCCCGTGGAGGTGACCGGCTCACCCCTCCTCGGCGAGCACAACGAAGAGGTCTACGTCGGCGAACTGGGCCTCGGCGACGAGGAACTGCGCCTACTGAAGTCGAACGGGGTGATCTGACGTGATGACCGAGGACCGGGTACTGCGGGTGCGGTCCCTGCTGGAGTCGGTGCGGGCCGAGGGCCGTACGGCGCTGACCGCGCCCGAGGGCCGCGTGGTCGCCGACGCGTACGGGATCGCCGTACCGGGCGAGGAACTGGCGGCGGACGTGGACGAGGCGGTGGCCGCGGCGGCGCGACTCGGCGGGCCGGTGGTGCTGAAGATCGTCTCGCCGGACATCCTGCACAAGACCGAGGCCGGCGGGGTCGTCGTGGGGGTGGAGGGCGCGGCCGGCGTACGTGCCGCGTTCCACCGGATCGTGGACAACGCGCGCGCCTACGACGCCGGGGCCCGCATCGAGGGCGTGCTGGTGCAGGAGTTGCTGCCGGCGGGCCAGGAGGTCATCGTCGGCGCGGTCACCGATCCGACCTTCGGGAAGGTGGTGGCGTTCGGGCTCGGCGGGGTGCTGGTCGAGGTGCTGAAGGACGTGACGTTCCGCCTCGCGCCGGTCACCGCCGACGAGGCGCTGTCGATGCTCGACTCCATCCGGTCGGCGGAGATCCTGCGCGGCGTCCGCGGCCAGGCCGGTGTGGACCGGTGGGCGGTGGCCGAGCAGATCCGCCGGGTGTCCCAACTCGTCGCGGACTTCCCCGAGATCGCCGAGGTGGACCTCAACCCGGTGATCGCGACGGCGACGGGAGCGGTCGCCGCCGACATCCGGATCCTCCTCGCCGAGCGGCAGCCGGCAACGCGCAGGACGTACTCACGCGAGGAGATCCTCACGTCCATGCGGCGGCTGATGCAGCCCTCCTCCGTCGCCGTGATCGGCGCCTCCAACGAGCCCGGCAAGATCGGCAACTCGGTGATGCGCAACCTGGTCGACGGCGGTTTCGCCGGGGACATCCACCCGGTGAACCCCAAGGCCGACGACATCCTGGGCCGCAAGGCGTACAAGAGCGTCACGGACGTGCCCGGCGAGGTGGACGTGGCCGTCTTCGCCATTCCGGCCCGCTTCGTGGCCGCGGCCCTGGAGGAGGTGGGGCGCAAGGGCGTCCCCAACGCCGTCCTGATCCCCTCCGGCTTCGCGGAGACCGGCGAGCACGCGCTCCAGGCGGAGATCGTGGAGATCGCCGAGCGGCACGGCGTCCGCCTGCTCGGGCCGAACATCTACGGCTACTACTCCACCTGGCAGGACCTGTGCGCCACGTTCTGCACGCCGTACGACGTCAAGGGCGGGGTGGCGCTGACCTCGCAGTCCGGTGGCATCGGCATGGCCATCCTCGGCTTCGCCCGCACCACGAAGACGGGCGTGTCGGCCATCGTCGGCCTCGGCAACAAGTCGGACCTGGACGAGGACGACCTGCTGACCTGGTTCGGCGAGGACCCGCACACCGACTGCATCGCGATGCACCTCGAAGACCTCAAGGACGGGCGGGCGTTCGTGGAGGCGGCCCGCGCGACCGTGCCGAAGAAGCCGGTCGTGGTCCTGAAGGCGGGCCGTACGGCGGCGGGCGCGAAGGCGGCCGGTTCGCACACCGGCGCGCTCGCGGGCGACGACGCGGTGTACGACGACATCCTCCGGCAGGCCGGGGTGATCCGGGCGCCGGGCCTGAACGACATGCTGGAGTACGCGCGCGCGTTGCCGGTGCTGCCCACCCCGCGGGGGGACAACGTCGTGATCATCACCGGCGCGGGCGGCAGCGGTGTGCTGCTGTCGGACGCGGTGACGGACAACGGGCTGTCCCTGATGGAGATCCCGCCCGACCTGGACGAGGCGTTCCGCCGGTTCATCCCGCCGTTCGGCGCGGCCGGCAACCCGGTCGACATCACGGGGGGCGAGCCGCCGTCGACGTACGAGGCGACGATCCGGCTGGGCCTTGAGGACCCGCGCGTCCACGCGCTGGTGCTCGGCTACTGGCACACGATCGTCACCCCGCCGATGGTGTTCGCCGAACTCACCGCGCGGGTGGTCGCCGAGTTCCGCGAGCGGGGCGTTCACAAGCCGGTCGTGGCGTCGCTCGCCGGTGACGTCGAGGTCGAGGAGGCCTGCCAGTACCTCTTCGAGCGGGGCGTCGTGGCGTATCCGTACACGACCGAGAAGCCGGTGGCGGTGCTCGGCGCGAAGTACCGGTGGGCACGGGCGGCGGGCCTGCTGGGGGGCGGTTCATGAGCTGAGCGGAACGGGGCCGGCCGGCGGTGCGCGCCGGCCGGCCCCGGGACCCGTCTGCGCACGAAAGGCATGGGACAGGGGGCGCCGGCCAGAACTTTCGACGCAAGGGGTGAGCGATGAGAACGACCGATTACTCGACGTCCGTGCCGTACCGGGAAGTGACGGACCGGAACGGACGCGTGTACCGGGTCGGCGAGTCCGACATCGACATCATGGGCCGCAGGCGCACCTGGATGGTCATCCTGCCCTGGGTGGGCATGATGGGCATCAGCTCCGCCGAGTACGCCTTCACATCGGCGGAGGACGCGCTCCACGAGGCGCATCTGTGGAGCAGCGGGCACATCTTCTGGCTGATGGGCGTCTGGGTGTTCTTCCAGGCGGCCGTGGCCTTCCCGGCGGGGCGGCTGCGGGAGAGCGGCCGGCTGCCCGCCCGTACGGCGATGCTGCTCGGCGCGGTCGGCACGCTGCTGGGTTATCTGTCCCTGGCGTACGCGCCGCATGTCGCCGTCGCCTACCTCGGCTTCGGCATGTGCAGTGGCATCGGCGCCGGCCTGGTCTACGCGACCTGCGTGAACATGGTCGGCAAGTGGTATCCCGAGCGCAAGGGCGGCAAGACCGGCTTCGTCAACGGCGGCTTCGCCTACGGCTCGGTGCCGTTCGTGTTCCTGTTCACGTCGTACATGGACCTGAGCAACTACCGGGGCGTGCTGGTCACGGTCGGCGTCGGACTGTGCCTGGTGGTGGCGTCCGCCGGCTGGTTCTTCAAGGACCCGCCGAAGAACTGGTGGCCGGCGCACGTCGACCCGCTCATGGTGACCCACGACCCCAGGATCCGGCGGGCGCTGGAGAAGAACCCGCCGGCGGTGAAGCAGTACACCCCGAAGGAGGCGGCCCGTACCCCTGTTCTGTGGATGATGTGGTTCTGTCTGCTGTGCACGGCCGGGATCAATATCTTCGGCATCGCCTTCCAGGTGCCGTTCGGCAAGGACATGGGCTTCGCGGGCGGGATCGTGGCGACGGCGATGTCCCTGAAGGCCATCGTCAACGGCACCGGTCGCGGGGTCATCGGCTGGATATCCGACCGCTACGGGCGCCGGCACACACTGATCATCGTGTGCGTCGTGCTCGGCTCGGCGCAGTTCGGTGTGCTGGTGTCCGGCCAGATGGGCAGCATGCCCTTCTTCCTGCTGTGCTCGATGGTCTCCGGTTTCGGCGGCGGGGCGATCTTCCCGCTGTTCGCGGCCATGACGGCGGACTACTTCGGCGAGAACAACAACGCCTCCAACTACGGGATGGTCTACAGCTCGAAGCTCGTCTCCGGACTCGTCGGTTCGGGCCTGGGCGCGGTCGTCGTCGACGCGTGGGACTACCACGGCGCGTTCGTCCTCGCCGGCTCGATCGGGCTGGCCTCCGCGGTGCTGGCGCTCTTCCTGAAGGCTCCGGGCAGGCCGAAGGCCCGGCGCATCGTCCCCAACCCGCATCCCCTTGGTGAGGAGATGGCATAAGCATGACGGCAGATCCACTCTCGGCCGACCTGCACGCCGCACCACGTCCCTATCGCGAGGTGACCGACTCGCACGGCCGCGTCTACCGCGTGGGCGAGACCGACCGGGACATCCTCGGCCACTCCCGCAAGCTCATGGTCTACCTGCCGTGGATCGCCATGATGGCGATCAGCGTCTTCGAGTACGCGTACGGCTCCGCGGAGGACACCCTCTCGCACGCGCACGGCTGGACCCAGTCCAACACCTTCTGGATCCTCAGCGTCTGGGTGTTCTTCCAGGCCGGCATCGCCTTCCCGGCGGGCTGGCTGCGCGAGAGGGGCGTCCTGACCGCCCGCCGTGCGATGTACACGGGGTCCGGACTGTGCCTGGTCGGGTTCCTGGCCCTGTCGCACCTGGACGACGTGTGGCTGGCGATCCTCGGCTTCGGCGTGGTCGGCGGCATCGGCGCCGGACTGGTGTACGCGACGTGCATCAACATGGTCGGCAAATGGTTCCCCGAACGGCGCGGCGCCCGCACGGGCTTCGTCAACGGCGGCTTCGCGTACGGCTCGCTGCCGTTCATCTTCATCTTCAACTACGCCTTCGACACGGAGAACTACCACCGGGTCCTGGACCTCATCGGCGTCTACGTGATGATCGTCGTGTTCGCCTCGGCGTTCTTCTTCAAGGACCCGCCGAAGAACTGGTGGCCGGCGGACATCGACCCGCTCGCCTTCGGCGGCGACGGCAAGAACGCCCGGTCGCTGGCTAAGAACCCGCCCGCCGTACGGCAGTTCACGCCCAAGGAGGCCATCCGCACCGGGATGCTGCCCCTGATGTGGATCTCCATCGTGATGACCGCGGGCGTGTCGATCTTCGGGATCTCCTTCCAGGTCGACTTCGCCAAGGAAGTGGGCTTCGGCCCGCTGGTGGCGGCGTCCTCGATGGGCGTGATGGCGGTCATCAACGGCATCGGCCGCGGTGTCGTGGGCTGGCTGTCGGACCGCTGGGGGCGCAGGACGACCCTCGTCTTCGTCATCGTGGTCCTCGGACTCGCCCAGTTCGGAGTCATCTGGGCCGGTGACGTCCGCAGCGAGTGGCTGTTCCTGTTCTTCGCCTTCCTCTCCGGCTTCGGCGGCGGCGCCTTCTACCCGATGTTCGCCGCGCTGACCCCGGACTACTTCGGCGAGAACTACAACGCCACGAACTACGGCCTGGTGTACAGCGGCAAGCTGGTCAGCGGCCTGTTCGGCGGTGGCCTCGGCTCGATGGTGGTCGGCGCCTGGGGCTACAACGGCGCCTACGCGCTGGCCGGCGGCGTCTCGATGGTGGCGGCGGCCCTCGCGCTCCTGCTGCGCCAGCCGGGCCGCACCGGGGGCGGCGAGCCGGTGCCGGCCACCTGACCGCCCGGCTCGACCGGTGCTCCCCCTCCCCGACCGGCTCGCCGGCCGCGGAGGGGGAACCGCGCGTCCGGCCGGGGCCGTTCCCTGCGGGATGGCGACTCGCCGGCGCCTGCGGGCGGCCGACAGCCCGCAGACGCCGACGAGGCCGCGTTCCGCTCCTGGCACGAGCGCCGCCGACCCTCCGCGCAGACGCCGGCCAGGCCGCGTTCCACTCGTAGTACGGGCGCGGGCGCCCCCCCGGCGAGACGAAGACCACGCCGCCTCCCACTCCTGGCACGAGCGCCGCCGACCCCCCACGCAGACGCCGGCCAGGCCGCCCCCACTCCTGGCACGAGCGCCGCCGGACCTCCGCCGAGACGTCGGTCAGGTCGCGTTCCGCTCGTGGTACGAGCGGCGGGTGTGCTCGGTGTGCGCGCGCATCAGCTCGGTGGCGCGCTGCTCGTCACGGGCGGCGATCGCGGTGATCAGTTCGCGGTGCTCGCGCCAGGACTGCCGGCCGCGCTGCCGGGCCACCGGCGTGTAGTACCAGCGGACCCGTCGGTCCACCTGGGCGGCGAGTCCGGCGAGGACGGTGTTGCCGGCCAGCTCCATCACCTTGGCGTGGAAGGCCGCGTTGAGGGCGACCGCGCGGTCCACGTCCTCGGCCGCCACCGCCGTCTCGCCCTCGGCGCACAGCTCCTCCAGCACGGTGATGCCGGCGCTGTCCGCGTGCGCGGCGGCCAGCCGGGCGGCCTCCGCCTCCAGCAGGGTGCGGACCGTGAGGAGCTGGTCGGCCTCCTCCTCCGTGGGCTCGTGCACGAACGCGCCCTGGGCGGGCCGCAGATCGACCCATCCCTCGGTGTTGAGCCGCTGCAAGGCCTCGCGCACGGGCTGCCGCGAGACGCCGAGGTGCCCGGCGAGTTCGCTCTCCACGAGGTGTTGGCCGGGCTGGAGAGCGCGGGTGGTGATGAGTTCCAGCAGCGCCTCGTAGACGCGCTCGCGCAGCGGGCCGGGCCGTTCCAGCTTGGGCACCGCCCCCTGCGGCAGTCCGGTCGACAACATCGCGGTCCCCTCCTGGGCAGGTCTGACGCGTGGACCCTGAGACGCTCGCTTCGACTCAGTATCAATTGTCTTTCGTCTACAGTCTACGGTGCACAGTATTCAGCACCAGGCGTACGGAAGCACGGGGCAATCCAGCCGAGTACGCACCTGAGCCCCCTGTGACTCGTATGGGCACCGCGCCGCTAGGGGCACCGCACGACCTGACCGGCGTACGACAGATTGCCGCCGAAGCCGAACAGCAGCACCGGATCGCCCGTGCTGAGCGCCCCCCGTTCGGCCAGCTTGGAGAAGGCGAGCGGGATGCTGGCGGCGGAGGTGTTGCCGGACTCGGTGACGTCGCGGGCGACCACCGCGTTGACGGCACCGATCTTCCCGGCCAGCGGCTCGATGATCCGCAGGTTGGCCTGGTGCAGCACGACCCCGGCGAGGTCCTCGGGGGCCACCCCGGCCTTCTCGCAGGCCTGGCGGGCGATGGCCGGCAGCTGGGTGGTGGCCCAGCGGTAGACGCTCTGCCCCTCCTGCGCGAACCGCGGCGGCGTGCCCTCGATCCGCACGGCGTGCCCCATCTCGGGCACCGACCCCCACAGCACCGGCCCGATCCCGGGCTCCCGGTCCGGCCCGCACGCCTCCACCACGGCCGCCCCGGCGCCGTCGCCGACGAGGACGCAGGTACTGCGGTCGGTCCAGTCGGTGACGTCGGACATCTTGTCGGCGCCGATGACGAGCGCCCGGGTCGCGGCGCCGGCCCGGACGGTGTGGTCGGCGGTGGCGAGGGCGTGGGTGAAGCCGGCGCAGACGACGTTGACGTCCATCGCGGCCGGCCGCGGGATGCCGAGGCGGGCGGCCACCCGGGCGGCGGTGTTCGGGGAGCGGTCGATCGCGGTGGACGTGGCCACCAGCACCAGGTCGATGTCGGCGGGCGCGAGTCCGGCGGCGGCGAGGGCCTTGGCGGCGGCGTGCGCGGCCAGTTCGTCGACCGGTTCGTCGGGGCCGGCGATGTGCCGGGTCCGGATGCCCACCCGGCTGCGGATCCACGCGTCACTGGTGTCGACCATGCCCGCCAGGTCGTCGTTGGTGAGTACCTTGGCGGGCTGGTAGTGACCGATGGCGGCGATGCGCGAGCCGTTCATGCCGGGTGTCCCCTCGTGCCGTGGGTAGCGGGATCCACAGTCTGATCAGTGACTCGCGAGTACGACGGCAGGTGAAGTCACAGGAATCGGGCGCCCGGGTTGTCGGCTTCCCTCAGGCCCCGGGACGCCCGGCGCCTCACCCGGTGAACAGCTGTGTCGCCTTCCGCACCAGCTCGTACAGGCCGTAGGCGAGGGGCGTGCCCACCCACAGCCAGGCGAAGGCGATCAGGCCCCTGCGGCTAGGCGGGCTGCTGTCGCTGGGCATCTGCGGCCTCCCTCGGGGCGGGGACGTGGTGGCGGGGGTGCACGGGGCGGACGAGTTCACCGGCGACGAAGCCGATGACGAGCAGCCCGATCATGATGCCGAACGACAGCCCGTACCGCGACGAGCCGTGTTTGCCGGCCGACTCCTGACGGTCGGCGATCCAGTTGACGATCAGCGGCCCGAGCACGCCGGCCGTGGACCAGGCGGTCAGCAGCCGGCCGTGGATGGCACCGACCTGGTAGGTGCCGAAGAGGTCCTTCAGATAGGCGGGGATCGTCGCGAAGCCGCCGCCGTAGAAGGAGAGGATCACCAGCGCGCACAGCACGAACAGCGGTTTCGAGGTGTCTCCGAACAGCGCGATCAGCAGGTACATCAGCGCGCCGGCGCCGAGGTAGACGCGGTAGATGTTCTTGCGGCCGACCCGGTCGGAGGTGGAGGACCAGCCGATGCGGCCGGCCATGTTGGCGGCCGACAGCAGCGCGACGAAGCCGGCCGCGGCCGAGGCCGACACGGGGGTGGAGCTGTCCGCGAAGAAGTCCGTGATCATCGGCGCGGCCTTCTCCAGGATGCCGATGCCGGCGGTCACGTTCATGCACAGCACGACCCACAGGCACCAGAACTGCGGGGTGCGCACGGCCTGGCGGGCCGAGACCTGCACGCCGTCGACGGCGCTCGGCCCGCTCTCGACGGGCCTCTCGGTGCGCGGCACACGGACCAGGAGGACGCCGAGGGTCATGAAGGCGGCGTACGACAGTCCGTGCACCAGGAAGGCGAGGGCGATGCCATCGTTGTCGGAGCCGAAGGATTCGAGCATCTGGGCCGACCACGGCGAGGCGATCAGGGCGCCGCCGCCGAAGCCCATGATGGCGATGCCGGTGGCCATGCCCGGCCGGTCCGGGAACCACTTGATCAGGGTGGAGACGGGCGAGATGTAGCCGATGCCGAGGCCGATCCCGCCGACGAAGCCGTAGCCGAGGACGATCAGCCAGTACTGCTCCGTCCGGGCGCCGAGGGCGGAGATCAGGAAGCCGGAGGAGAAGCAGGCGAGGGCCACGGTCATCGCCCAGCGCGGGCCGTTGCGTTCGACGAGCGTGCCGCCGAACGCGGCCGACAGGCCGAGCATCACGATCGCCACCTGGAAGGGCAGCGCGCTCTGGGTGCCGTCGAGACCCAGCGCGGATTCGAGCGGCGGCTTGAAGACGCTCCAGGCGTAGGCCTGGCCGATGGAGAGGTGGACGGAGAGGGCGGCGGGCGGGACGAGCCAGCGGCTCCAGCCCGGGGGTGCGACAGGGGGGCTGCTCATGACGCCGGACGGTAGGGCCGGGCACGGGCGTTGGGAAGGCGGCCGTCGACCGTATGCGGTGAACGGTATGCACGCCGCGCTCAACGGTCGGTCGCCGAGCGGACCCTCCGACGGTCGCCGCACGAGCCGTCCAACAGTCGCCGCACGAACCCTTGCTGACACCAACTCCATACTGTAGACAATATTTCGTCGACAGGATTCAGCCGACGTGTCCGCCGGCTCCCGTCCTCACCTCCGCGGTATCCCTCAAACCGAACGGAGCGTCCCTGTGAAAGTCGCAGTCCTCGGCGCCGGTGCCATCGGCGCCTACGTCGGTGCCGCGCTCCACCGCGCCGGCGCCGACGTGCACCTCATCGCCCGTGGACCGCACCTCGCGGCCATGAGGCGGCACGGCGTCCAGGTGGTCAGCCCGCGCGGCGACTTCACCGCGCACCCCCGTGCCACCGACGACCCGGCCGAGGTCGGCCCGGTCGACCACGTCTTCCTGGGCCTGAAGGCCACCGCGTACGCGGCGTGCGGGCCGCTGATCGCACCCCTGCTGCACGAGCGCACCACGGTGGTGGCCGCGCAGAACGGCATCCCCTGGTGGTACTTCCACCGGCACGGCGGCCCCCACGACGGCCACCGCCTGGAGAGCGTCGACCCGGGCGGCGCCGTCAGCGCGGTACTCGCCCCCGAACGGGCCGTCGGCTGCGTCGTCTACGCTGCGACGGAGCTCCAGGCACCCGGCGTGGTGCGGCATGTGGAGGGCACCCGGTTCTCCCTCGGCGAGCCCGACCGCAGCCGCTCGGCGCGCTGCCTGGAACTGAGCGCGGCGATGCGGGCCGGCGGGCTGAAGTGCCCCGTGGAACCGGACCTGCGCAACGACATCTGGCTCAAGCTGCTCGGGAACATCTCCTTCAACCCGATCAGCGCCCTGGCCCGGGCCACCATGCGGCAGATGTGCCGGCACGGCGGCACCCGCCGGGTCATCGAGACGATGATGCGCGAGACGCTCTCCGTCGCCGAGGCCCTCGGCTGCGAGGTGGGCGTCTCCATCGAGCGCCGGCTCGCCGGTGCGGAACGCGTCGGCGACCACCGCACCTCCACCCTCCAGGACCTGGAGCGCGGCAAACCGCTGGAGCTGGACGTGCTGCTCGCCGCCGTGGTCGAACTCGCGGAGATCACCGGCGTGGAGGTGCCCACCCTGCGCACCGTGCACGCCATCTCGGACCTGCTCGCGCTGAGGAGCGCCGCATGAGGAACCGGCAACCGAAGACCTACACCCGGCTGACGCGCCCCCTGGTGCGCGACTCGCGTGACGAACCGTTCCGGGAGGCGAGCTGGCAGGAGGCGCTGGACCGCGCCGCCCGGGGCCTGGAGCGCAACCGGGGCGCGTTCGGGATGTTCTCCTGCGCCCGCGCCACCAACGAGATGAACTACGTGGCGCAGAAGTTCGCGCGGGTGGTGATGGGCACCAACAACGTCGACTCCTGCAACCGGACGTGTCACGCGCCCAGCGTCGCGGGGCTGTCGGCCGCGTTCGGCTCCGGTGGCGGCACGTCGTCGTACGAGGAGATCGAGCACACCGACGTCATCGTGATGTGGGGCTCCAACGCCCGCTTCGCGCACCCGATCTTCTTCCAGCACGTGCTGAAGGGGATCCGGGGCGGCGCCCGGATGTACGCCGTCGACCCGCGCCGGACCTCCACCGCCGAGTGGGCGGAGAGCTGGCTCGGGCTGAACGTCGGCACCGACATCCCGATGGCGCACGCGATCGGCCGGGAGATCATCCACGCCGGGCTGGTGAACGAGGCGTTCGTCGGGCGGGCGACCACCGGCTTCGAGGAGTACCGCAAGCTGGTCGAGCCCTGGACGCTGTCCCTGGCCGAGAAGGTGACCGGCGTACCGGCCCGCGCCGTACGCGAGCTGGCGCACGCCTACGCCCGCGCCGAGCGGGCCCAGCTGTGCTGGACCCTCGGCATCACCGAGCACCACAACGGCACCGACAACGTCCGCGCGCTGATCAACCTCTCCCTGCTCACCGGCCACGTCGGCCGCTACGGCTCCGGGCTCCAGCCGCTGCGCGGGCAGAACAACGTGCAGGGCGGCGGCGACATGGGCGCCATCCCCAACCGGCTGCCCGGCTTCCAGGACATCCTCGACCCGGACGTCCGGCTGAAGTTCGAGTCGGCCTGGGACACCGTCATCCAGCCGCACTACGGGCTGAACCTGACGGAGATGTTCGAGGCCATGGAGGACGGCCGGCTGCGCGCGGTCTACTGCGTCGGGGAGAACCCGGCCCAGTCGGAGGCCGACGGCGAACAGGCCGTACGCCGCCTGAAGGCACTGGACTTCCTCGTCGTCCAGGACATCTTCCTGACGAAGACCGCCGAACTGGCGGACGTGGTCCTGCCCGCCACCGCCGGCTGGGCGGAGACCGAGGGCACCACCACCAACAGCGAGCGGCGCGTGCAGCGGGTGCGGCGGGCCGTCAGCCCGCCCGGTGAGGCCCGCGAGGACATCGACATCATCTGCGAACTGGCCGCCCGGCTGGGCCACGACTGGAAGTACGCCGACGCGGAGGCCGTGTGGAACGAGCTGCGGTCGGTGTCCCCGGACCACTACGGGATGACGTACCGCCGGCTGGCGGAGCACCAGGGCATCCAGTGGCCCTGCCCGAGCACCGAGGAGCTCGAACCTCCCTTCCTGCACGGCCGGTTGTGGGAGCCGGACCCCGGGCGGCGGGGCAGGCCGGCGCCGTTCGGGCTGGTGCAGCACGATCCGCCGGTGGACCTCACCGACGAGGAGTACCCGGTCCGGCTCACCACCGGCCGGCGGCTGGACTCCTACAACACCGGTGTGCAGAGCGGCGGTTTCGCCTCGCCGCTGCGGCGCGGCGAGTACATCGAGCTGTGCCCGGAGGACGCCGAGCGGTACGGGGTCGTCGTCGGCGAGGAGGTGCGGGTCTCCTCACGGCGGGGCTCGGTCGTGGCCCCCGTGTGGATCGACACGGCCCTGCGCCCCGGCCTCGCCTTCATGACCATGCACTTTCCCGACGAGGTCGACACCAACCGGCTGACCATCGAGGCGAACTGCCCGATCGCGGGGACGGCGGAGTTCAAGGCGTCGGCGATCCGGATCGAGAAGCTGCCCGCATCGACCCATGTGAGGTGACCTTCGTGGACCTGCACTTCGGCGACAGCAAACCGACGGACGAGGAACGCGCCGCCGTGGACGCGCTGCTGGGCCCCCCGGAATCGGCCTGGGAGGGCGCGGACCGTACCGACGCCGACCTGCGGTGGGCGCGCGGCGGCCGGGCGGCCCGCGACCGGCGCGATCTGCTGCTGCCGGGGCTGCACGCCCTCAACGACCGCGTCGGCTGGATCAGCGAGGGCGGCCTCGGCTACCTGTGCCGCAGGCTGACCGTACCGCCGGCCGAGGCGTACGGGGTGGCCACCTTCTACGCCATGTTCTCCGTCCGGCCGCGCCCCGCGACGGTCCTGCACGTCTGCACCGACCTGGCCTGCATGGCCGCCGGTGCCGAGGAGGTGTGCGCCGGGATCGAGGCGCGGCTCGGCCCCGGCAGCGGGGTGGGCGTCGAGCGCGGCCCGTGCCTGGGCCTGTGCGAACGCGCCCCGGCCGCGCTGGCGGTCCGGGCCGGCGACCCGGTGCGCACGGCGGTGTCGGCGCCCGCCTCCGTGACGGAGGCCGTCGACGCGGCGGGCGCACCGGACGCGGCGCCCGAGGAGCCGCCGGCCGTGGCCGCGGTGCCGCAGGCGGGAGACCCCTCGCTGACGCTGCTGCGCCGGGTCGGCGCGGTGGACCCGTCCTCGCTGGACGACTACCGGGCGCACGGCGGCTACACGGCCCTGCGCCGGGCCTTCGCGCTCGGCCCGGCCGGGGTGATCCGGGAGGTGACGGACGCGGGCCTGGTCGGACGCGGCGGCGCCGCCTTCCCCACCGGCCGCAAGTGGCAGGCCACGGCGTCCCAGCCGGACCACCCGCACTACCTGGTGTGCAACGCCGACGAGTCCGAGCCCGGAACCTTCAAGGACCGGGTGCTGATGGAGGGCGATCCGTTCGCGCTCGTGGAGGCGATCACCATCGCCTCGTACGCGGTCTCCGCGCACCGGGCCTTCGTCTACATCCGCGGTGAGTACCCGCGAGCGGTCCGCCGGGTCCAGCACGCCATCGACCAGGCCCGTGCCCGCGGTCTGCTCGGCGACGACGTCCTCGGCCAGGGGTACCACCTGGACATCGAGATCCGGCGCGGCGCCGGCGCCTACATCTGCGGCGAGGAGACCGCCCTGTTCAACTCCATCGAGGGCCACCGCGGCGAGCCCCGCAGCAAACCGCCCTTCCCCGTGGAGAAGGGCCTGTTCGGCAAGCCGACCGCCGAGAACAACGTGGAGACACTGGTCAACGTCCTGCCGATCCTGACCATGGGCGCCCCGGCGTACGCGGCGATCGGCACGGCGCGCTCCACCGGACCGAAGCTGTTCTGCGTCTCCGGCAGTGTCGACCGGCCCGGGGTGTACGAGCTGCCGTTCGGTGCCACGCTGGGCGAGCTGCTGAGCCTGGCCGGGGTGCGCGCGGGGCTGCGGGCGGTGCTGCTCGGCGGGGCGGCCGGCGGATTCGTACGGCCCGACGAGCTGGACCTCCCGCTCACCTTCGAAGGCACCCGGGAGGCGGGCACCACGCTGGGCTCCGGGGTGGTGATGGCCTTCGACGACACCGTGCCGCTGCCCCGGCTGCTGCTGCGCATCGCCCGGTTCTTCCGGGAGGAGTCCTGCGGCCAGTGCGTACCCTGCCGGGTCGGCACCGTGCGGCAGGAGGAGGCGCTGCGCCGGATCGCGGACCGCACCGGCGCCGGCGCCGCGGACGACATCGCCCTGCTGCGGGAGGTCGGCCGGGCCATGCGGGACGCCTCGATCTGCGGCCTCGGACAGACCGCGTGGAACGCCGTGGAATCCGCCATCGACCGTCTGGGGGCCTACTCATGACCGCGATACCGATCGGGGTGCCGCGCCGGCTGGTCGAGTTCACGCTCGACGGGCAGGAGGCCCGGGTTCCCGAGGGCGCCACCGTCCTCGACGCCTGCCGGGCCGCGGGCAAGGACGTCCCGACGCTGTGCCAGGGCGACACCCTGCGCCCGAAGAACGCCTGCCGGGTGTGCGTGGTGGAGGTCGAGGGGTCGCGGACGCTGGTGCCGGCCTGCTCGCGCCGGGCCGAGCCCGGCATGGAGGTGCGCACGGACACCGAGCGCGTCCGGCACAGCCGGAAGATCGTCCTGGAGCTGCTGGCCTCCTCGGCCGACCTGTCGACGACACCGCGGGCCGCCGAGTGGATCAAGGAGTACGAGGCGAAGCCGGACCGCTTCGGCCCCGACGCGGCCCGCCTGAACGACGAACCGAAGATCGACAACGAACTGTACGTGCGCGACTACGCGAAGTGCATCCTCTGCTACAAGTGCGTCGACGCCTGTGGCGACCAGTGGCAGAACTCCTTCGCGATCTCGGTCGCCGGGCGCGGTTTCGACGCGCGGATCGCCGTGGAGCACGACGCGGCGCTGACCGACTCGGCCTGCGTGTTCTGCGGCAACTGCGTGGAGGTGTGCCCGACCGGGGCGCTGTCCGCCAAGCGGGAGTTCGACCTGCGGGCGGCCGGCGACTGGGACGCGTCGCGGCAGACGGAGACGACCACCGTGTGCGCGTACTGCGGGGTCGGCTGCACGCTCACCCTCCACGTGCAGGACAATGAGATCGTGAAGGTCACCTCACCGCACGACAACCCGGTGACCCACGGCAACCTCTGCATCAAGGGCCGTTTCGGCTACCAGCACGTACAGAACCGGGGCTGATCAGACCATGGGACGAGTCACGGAACGACGCAAGGTCCTCCGCATCCGGGACGGGGCGGTCTCCACCCGGCCGGACACGCTCGTCGCCGAGGAACCTCTGGAGATCCGGCTGAACGGCAAGCCGCTCGCGATCACCATGCGCACCCCCGGCGACGACTTCGCGCTCGCGGCCGGCTTCCTGGTGAGCGAAGGAGTGCTCGCCACGGCGTCCGACCTCCAGAACATCGTCTACTGCGCCGGGGCGACGGTGGACGGCTCCAACACGTACAACGTGGTCGACGTGAAGACCGCTCCGGACGTCACGCTCCCGGACTTCACGCTGGAACGGAACGTCTACACCTCCTCCTCGTGCGGACTGTGCGGCAAGGCCAGCCTGGACGCCGTCCGTACGACCGCGCGCTGGCCCATCGCGGACACTCCCCCGCTCCGGATCACCCCCGAACTGCTGGCGAGCCTGCCCGACCGGCTGCGGGCGGCCCAGCGGGTGTTCGACCGGACCGGGGGCCTGCACGCGGCGGCCCTGTTCAGCGAGGAAGGGGAACTGCTGGACACCCGGGAGGACGTGGGCCGGCACAACGCGGTCGACAAGCTGATCGGCCGGGCGCTCCAGAACGACGCCCTGCCGCTGTCCCGCACGATCCTCATGGTCTCGGGCCGGGCCTCCTTCGAACTGGCGCAGAAGGCGGTGATGGCGGGCATCCCGGTGCTCGCGGCCGTGTCGGCGCCGTCGTCGCTGGCGGTGGACCTGGCCGCGGAGACGGGGCTGACCCTGGTGGGCTTCCTGCGGGGCAGCTCGATGAACGTGTACGCGGGCCAGGACCGGATCGCCCTGCGGGAGGCAGCCGCCCAGGGCTGACCGGGCCCCTCCTCCTTTGGCTTCGTTCGCCTCCGGGGGCGCCTCAGCCGGTGCCGAGAGCCCGATCGTGCTCAGCGCTTCGCGCCTCCGCGCGTTCGGTCTCTCGACACCGGCGCGCCCCCTGCGGCTCTCTTCGCGGCCGGCGCGTGGGGACAGCCGGGCTTGGTGGGCCCTTGCCCCTGGTCGGGGGTCTGTTCAGGCGAAGCTGATGTCCGTCGACCTCGTCACCGTGCCCAGTCTCGGGAAGTCGAGGCGTACCGATGCCTCGTGCTCGGCCGCGGTGAACGCTGCCATGGTGTCCTCGGCGAAGACGAGGTCGTAGCCGAGGTCGGCGGCGGCGCGGGCGGTGGACTCGACGCCCAGGTTGGTGGCGATGCCGCCGAACACCAGGGTGGTGATGCCGCATGCGCGCAGCCGCTCGTCCAGGCCGGTGCCCTGGAAGGCGCCGAGGGTCCGCTTGACGACCTCCAGGTCGCCGTCCCGGCGCAGGCCGGGCACCAGCCCGCTGCCGGGCGGTTGTTCGGCGACGGCGGGGCGCTCGACCCGCACGAGGACGACGAGGGCACCGGCGCGGCGGAAGGTGGTGGCCAACTCCTCCGCGGCAGCGAACACTTCGGTTCCTTTGCGGGGTTCCAGGGGCAGCGCGACGACACGGTCCATCAGGTCGACGAGGAGGAGGGCGGTGCGCTGCGGATCGAGCACGGGAGCTGCGGTCATGACGGAACGTTAACCGTCGTCAGCCGTCCGTGCCGGAAATCCGGATCAACAGGCCCATGAACTGATCGCGTTCGGCGGCCGACAGCGGGGCGAGCAGTTCGTCGTTGGCCTCGCGGGCGGCCTTCTCGCAGCGCACGAGGAGACGGGCGCCCTCCTCGGTGAGGGAGACGGCGTTCTTGCGCCGGTCACGGGGGTCGGGGGCACGCTCGACCAGACCGGCGGACTGAAGGTCGTTCAGGATGCCGACCACGTCCTTCGGGTCGAGGCGCACACCGCGGCCGAGGTCCGCCTGGGCGACCGGGGCGAGGTCGCGGACGGCGGAGAGGACGACGTGGTGCCACATCTTCAGCCCTTCCGCCGCGAGGGCCTCGGCGACCAGGGCACGGCCCCGCGCGGCGGCCCGGCCGAGGAGCCAGCTGGGCAGGGAGCGGATCGCGGGCAGGGGTGCTTCGGCCATGACGGCAGCCTAGCCGAAGAATCGTTGGACTTCCCCATGAACTTTCCTCTACCGTTGGGGCTCCCAACGATTTCATGGGTGTTCCCAACGATCGCTTGTGCCGGGTACGCCCGGCCTCTGGAGGTTCGATGCGTCGCGTCCGGTACGAGTCCACCGGCGGCCCCCTGTTCGTGGAGGAGGTGCCCGTCCCCGTGCCCGGCCCCGGTGAGCTGCTGGTGCGCTGCGCGGCCGTCGGGGTCACCCTGCCGGTGGTCCGCAAGGTGACCGAGGCCGCGGAGCCGGTGCCGGTGGGCGGTGAGATCGCGGGCGAGGTGGTGGCGGCCGGCGAGGGCGTGACCCGCTTCCGCCCCGGCGACCGGGTGACCGGGTTGTGCTTCGGACACGGGTACGCCGAGTACGCCCTGCTGCACGAGGCCATGGCCTCACCGGTGCCGGACGGCGCCGACGCCGTGACCGCGGTGGCGCTGGTGCGCAGCGGTCTGGTGGCCTGGGGGGCGCTGGAGGCGGCCCGCCCGGCACCGGGAGAGTCGGTCCTCGTCACGGCGGCGGCGAGTGGCGTGGGGCATCTGGCGGTGCAACTGGCGCGGGCGCGGGGTGCGGGGCGGGTACGCGGAGCCGTGTCCGGCCCGGGACGGGCCCAGGCCGTGGCCGGTCGGACCAAGGCGGACTTCGTGCGCTCGCTCGGCGCGGACGACTGCGTGCGGTACGGCGACGAGGGCTGGGGCGATCCCGTGGACTGCGTCCTGGACGCCGTCGGCGGCGACCTGCTCACCCCGGCCCTCGCCGCGCTCGCCCCGCACGGCCGCCTGGTCGCCTACAGCTCGGGCGGCGGCACCATCCAGGCGTACGACCTGCTGGTGGGGGCCAAGTCGGTGATCGGCTTCCAGATGGCGCTGATCGCCCGCGGCCGGCCGGAGCTGTACGAGCGGTGGCGGCAGGAGCTGTGGCGGCTGTTCGCCGAGGGTGCCCTGAAGCCCGTCGTGCACGGGGAGTTCGCCCTGGAGGACGCGGCGGCGGCGCACGAGGTGATCACGGGCCGGGCCAACCTCGGCAAGGTCGTCCTGCGCCCGTAACCGTCCGCACGCTCCTTGTGACCCGCGCCACTGCCAACTACCGTTCATGGGGCGCACGTTGGACGTGGGATGTCCGGATGTCCAGATGTCCGGCCGACGAAGGGCAGGTCGCACGTGCCGTCAGGTCTTCGCGCCCGTCTCAGATCCGCACTCGCCACCGCCGTCCTCGCCGCGGCCGGAACGGTCCTGCCGTTCCTCCCCGCTCATCCGGCGCACGCCCAGCCGGCGGGCGGCTCCCCGGCGTTCGAGCAGCAGGTGCTGTTCAAGTCCGCCCAGGACCCGGGCTACGCGTGCTTCCGCATCCCGGCGGTCGTCAGGACGGCCGACGGCGCCCTGCTGGCGTTCGCCGAGGGCCGGGTCCTCAACTGCGGGGACGCGGCGGACATCGACATCGTGCTCAAGCGCTCCACCGACGGCGGGCGTACCTGGGGCCCGTTGCAGGTGGTCAACGAGGGCGCCGGCGACACCCACGGCAACCCGGCCCCGGTCGTGGACCGCGTCACCGGCCGGGTCTGGCTCGCACAGACGTACAACACGGGGCGTACGGACAGCGCCAGTTGCCCGGTCCCCTGCGACCGCACCCCGCACCTCCAGTACAGCGACGACGGCGGCCGGACCTGGTCCCCGCCGCGCGATCTGAGCCCCGAGATCCTGCCCGCCGACTGGAACTCCTGGTACGCCACCGGTCCCGTGCACGGCATCCAGCTCACCCGCGGCCGGTACGCCGGACGCCTGGTCTTCGGGGTGAACACCGAGACCTGGGACGGCAGCCGGGTCACCGCCAACCACGCGGCCCTGATCGTCAGCGACGACCACGGCGGCCACTGGCGGATCGGCGCCACCGACACCTGGCCCATCGCCACCGACGGCACCTTCCGGCAGAAGCCCTCCGAGCTCACGCTCGCCGAACGCGGCGACGGCTCGATCCTGGTCAGCGGACGGGAGCAGGACGGCACCGACCTCGGCCACCGCACCCAGGCCGTCAGCCGCGACGGCGGCGGCAGCTTCACCGCGCCCTTCCGCGACCTGCCGGACCTGTACACCCCGCAGGTGCAGGGGTCGCTGCTGCGGCTGGGCGACCGCCTGCTGCTCGCCTGCCCCGGCGATCCCGACCGGCGCCGCACGATGATGATCCGCTCCTCCTACGACGGCGGCCGGACCTGGGACGGCGTGGACCGCGGCACGGTCGTCACCACGGACTGGGCCGGCTACTCCGACCTGGTGCGGGTCGACTCCGGGACGGTCGGCCTGCTGTACGAGGGCGGCGCCGTGGACGCCCGCGACGAGATCCGCTTCGCCCGCTTCACCGAGGACTGGCCGGCCCCCCGCCGCGGCCCCGACCCGGTCACCGCCGACCTCGCGCCGCACGCCCGCCCGGCGGCGGTGCTGGGCGGGCCGGGGGCGACGGAGGGGGTGTCCGGGGGCGCGCTGGAGTTCGACGGCACCGACGACGCCGTACGCCTGCCGTACCGCACCGGGCTCCCGCTGGGCGCGAAGGACTTCACGGTGTCGCTGTGGTTCCGGTACACGGCGACGGCCGGGGAGCAGCCGTTGCTGTGGATGGGCGGGATCGGCACCAGCCAGCCGCAGGTGTGGCTGCGCGGGGAGCCGGCGAACAACCGGGTGCGGGGGCTGATCACCGTGCGGAACGGAGCCACCCCGCCGCAGACCGCGTCCGTGTCCACGGACACCGCGTACAACGACGGCCGGTGGCACCACGCCGTACTCCGCCGCAGCGGGGGCCGGCTGTCGCTGTCCGTCGACGGTGCGCTGTCCTCCGCCGCCGATGTGCCGGGCTCCGTCAGCCGCAACTCCCCCTTCGGCGTGCACCTCGGTCAGCGCATGGACAGCCGTGCCCTCCTCACCGGCGCGCTGGACGAGGTGCGCGTCTGGGACCGGGCGCTCACCGACGCCGAACTCGCCGACCCCAAGGTGCTGCGGTCACCGCAGGACACGGTCCTGTGGCTGCCCCTGAACCGCGTGCGCGGCTGACGCGTCGGGCGCGTCCGTGGCCGCCTCCGGGTCATGGGCGCGCCGCTTGGCGATGACCGCGCACACCATCAGCTGCATCTGGTGGAAGAGCATCAGCGGCAGGACGGCCAGCGAGGCCTGGGTGCCGAACAGGACGCCGGCCATCGGCAGCCCGGAGGCGAGGGACTTCTTCGACCCGGCGAACTGGATGGCGATCCGGTCCCCCCGGCCGAAGCCGAGTGCCTTGGCGCCGTACCAGGTCAGCGCCAGCATCACGGCCAGCAGGACGGCCTCGACACCGAGCAGTCCGGCCAGCCGCACGGGGTTGACCTGGTGCCAGATGCCCTGGTTCATGCCCTCGCTGAACGCGGTGTAGACGACCAGCAGGATCGAGCCTCGGTCGACCAGCCCGAGGACCTTCTTGTGCCGGGTGACGAACCCGCCGATCCAGCGCCGCAGCAGTTGCCCGGCGAGGAACGGCGCCAGCAGCTGGAGCACGATCTTCACGACCGAGTCGGCGGAGAACCCGACCGCCTCACCGCCGAGCAGCCCCGCCGCGAGCAGCGGCGTGAGGACGATGCCGACGAGGGAGGAGAAGGACCCGGCGCAGATCGCGGCGGGCACGTTGCCCCGGGCGATCGAGGTGAACGCGATGGACGACTGGATGGTGGACGGCACCAGCGTCAGGAACAGCAGGCCCTGGTAGAGGGGCTGGGTCAGCAGCACCGGCACCAGCCCGCGCGCGGCGAGCCCGAACACCGGGAAGACGACGAAGGTGCAGGTCAGCACGGTGACGTGCAGCCGCCAGTGCTTGAGCCCGTCCAGCGCCTCACGGGTGGACAGCCGGGCGCCGTAGAGGAAGAAGAGGAACCCGATCGCGGCCGTGGAGGCACCCGAGCTCACGTCGGCGGCGGTGCCCCGGGCCGGCAGGAGCGCGGCGAGACCGACCGTGCCGAGCAGCAGCACGATGTACGGGTCGATCGGCATCCAGGTCGGCCGGCGCAGGCGTTTCACGGTGCTCCGATTGCTGTGGGTGACGTGCGGTCGCGGGCCCGTGGGACCCCCGTCGATTGTCCTCCTCCGGCCATTGATCGGGAATCCCGCATACCGCTCTGACTGTCATCATGGTGCGCGATGGCCGACTAGGCTCGGCGTCGTGTACGAACCGACGCACCTGCGCACCTTCCTCGCGGTCGCCCAGACGCTGAGCTTCACGCAGGCCGCCCGGCGGCTGGGGCTGCGCCAGTCCACGGTCAGCCAGCACGTGCGGCGGCTGGAGGACGCGGCCGGCCGGCAGCTCTTCTCGCGGGACACCCATTCGGTGGAGCTGACCGAGGACGGCGAGGCGATGCTGGGGTTCGCCCGCCGGATCCTGGAGGTGCACGAGCAGGCGACGGCGTTCTTCGGCGGCACGCGCGTGCGTGGCCGGTTGCGCTTCGGCGCCTCGGAGGACTTCGTCCTGACCCGGCTGCCGGAGATCCTGGAGGCCTTCCGCTCCGACCATCCGGAGGTCGACCTGGAGTTGACGGTGGAGCTGTCCGGCACCCTGCACGAGCGGCTGGCCGCCGGCAAGCTCGACCTGGTGCTGGCCAAGCGGCTCCCAAAGGACCCGCGCGGCGAGCTGGTCTGGCGGGACGACCTGGTGTGGATCGGCGCCGAGCGGCTGCGGCTGGAGCCCGACCGGCCCGTTCCGCTGATCGTGTACCCGCCGCCGGGCATCACCCGGGCCCGCGCGCTGGAGGTGCTGGAGCGGCAGGGCCGTGACTGGCGGATCGTGTGCACGAGCGGCAGCCTCAGCGGGCTGATCGCGGCGGCCCGCGCCGGCCTGGGGGTGATGGCCCACTCCCGGCGGCTGATCCCGCCGGGCCTGTTCCGGCTGCCCGACCGGGCCGGCCTGCCCGAACTGGGCAAGGTCGACTTCGTCCTCGTCCACGGCCACCGCCGGGGCCCGGCCGAGGCCGCCGCGGACGCGCTGGCGGCGGCGGTCCTGGCGGGCGGCGAGCGGCTGCGGCGCAGGAGCGACTGACCCACCCGCTGCGCCCCGCGTGCTCGGCGCCGTAATCGGGGCGTACAGATTCGGTGGAGATTACGGCACCGAAACTTACTGACCAGTCAGTAGTTGTGTCCGCCCTACCCCATGTGCGGGCATTTCAGGGTCACCGTCCCGGCGGAACGTGAGGTTTGCTCGGTTTCCGCACCCCTCCCGCACGCCGATCGGGTGGGGTAGCTTTCACGGCGCTGTGCGGTGCGTGGACCAACGTCACTGAGGCGCGAACACGGGGAGCGAGGTTGCGCGAGTTCACCAACCCTCCGTTGGCGTCGCCGCCGCCGGTGGGCGGTCTGGCAGACGTCGTCTTCGACCATGCCCGGACCGACCCGCTGCACATCGCACTCGGCCGCAAGGACGCCTCGGGACGGTGGCGGGACGTCACCGCCGCCGAGTTCCGCGACGAGGTCATGGCCCTCGCCAAGGGGCTGCTGGCCCACGGCATCCGCTTCGGCGACCGGGTCGCGATCATGTCCCGCACCCGCTACGAGTGGACCCTGTTCGACTTCGCCCTGTGGACCATCGGCGCCCAGGTGGTGCCCGTCTACCCCACCTCCTCGGCCGAACAGTGCTTCTGGATGCTCTACGACGCCGAGGTGACCGCGGCGATCGTGGAACACGAGGACCACGCGATGACCATCGCCACCGTCATCGACCGGCTGCCGCGGCTGCGCCGGCTGTGGCAGCTGGACGCGGGCTGTGTACAGGAGCTGTACGACGTTGGGGCCCACCTGGACGACGAGGTGGTGCACCGGCACCGGGAGGCGGTCACCCCGGACTCGGTGGCCACCGTCATCTACACCTCCGGCACCACCGGCCGCCCCAAGGGCTGTGTGATCACCCACGGCAACTTCATGGTCGAGGCGGACACCGTGATCCAGCGCTGGGAGCCGGTGTTCCACTCGAAGAAGGGCGACGAGGCGTCGACGCTGCTGTTCCTGCCGCTGGCGCACGTCTTCGGCCGGATGGTGGAGGTCGCCGCGATCCGCGGCCGGGTCCGCTTCGGGCACCAGCCGCAGCTGCACGCCGCGGCCCTCCTGCCCGACCTGGCCGCCTTCCAGCCGACGTTCGTCCTCGCGGTGCCGTACATCTTCGAGAAGGTGTTCAACGCGGCCCGCCGCAAGGCCGAGAAGGAGGGCAAGGCGGGGCCGTTCGAGAAGGCCGTCGACATCGCTGTCAGGTACGCGGAGGCGGTCGAGGCGAAGGCATGGGGCACCGGGCCCGGCCCGTCGGCGGGGCTGCGGTTGCAGCACCAGCTCTTCGACAAACTGGTGTACGCGAAGGTCCGGGCCGCGATGGGCGGCCGGATCCGGAACGCGATGTCGGGCGGATCGGCGATGGACCGCCGGCTGGGGCTGTTCTTCGCGGGCGCGGGCGTGCAGATCTACGAGGGGTACGGCCTGACCGAGTCGACGGCCGCGGCGACCGCCAACCCGCCCGAGCGCACCCGCTACGGCACCGTGGGCCAGGCCATCCCGGGCATGACCGTGCACATCGCCGACGACGGGGAGATCTGGCTGCGCGGCGCGAACGTCTTCCAGGGGTACCTCAACAACCCGAAGGCCACCGACCAGACCCTGCACGACGGCTGGCTGGCCACCGGCGACCTCGGCTCCCTGGACGAGGACGGCTATCTGACCATCACCGGCCGCAAGAAGGAGATCCTGGTGACCTCCGGCGGCAAGAGCGTCTCCCCGGGCGTGCTGGAGGAGCGGGTCCGCGAGCACCCGCTGGTCAACCAGTGCATCGTCGTCGGCAACGACCGCCCGTTCATCGCCGCCCTGGTCACCCTCGACCAGGAGGCGGTCGAACACTGGCTCCAGATGCGCGGCAAGCCGAGGATGACCCCGGCCAGGCTGGTGCGCGACGCGGACCTGGAGACGGAGGTGCGGCGGGCGGTGGTCGCCGCCAACACCCTCGTCTCCCAGGCCGAGTCGATCCGCACCTTCCGCATCCTGGCCCAGCCGTTCACCGAGGAACACGGCCTGCTGACACCGTCGCTGAAGCTGAAGCGGAAGGCCATCGAGAAGGCGTACGCGAACGAGGTCGAGGCCCTCTACCGGGCCTGACCCCCTGTCAGTCTCCTTTCGTCAGCTGATCGTCACCCGGAAGACCTGGTCGGACCCGTCCGCCGCACCTCCGTTGTTGTCGCAGTTGGTGGTGGTCAGCCACAGCTGGTCGGCGCCCGGGACCTTGGTGACCGTGCGCAGCCGGCCGTAGGTGCCCACGTAGTACGCGGTCGGGGTGCCGACCTTCTCGGTGTCGCCCTCGATCGGGACGCGCCAGAGGCGTTCGCCGCGCAGGGACGCCATGTAGACGACGTTGCGGACGATGGCGATGCCGCTGGGCGAGGCCTCGGAGACGTTCCAGGTGGCCTTGGGGTTGGTCATGCCGGCGACGGAGCAGGTGCCCTCGCAGGTCGGCCAGCCGTAGTTGGCGCCGGGCTTGATCAGGTTCAGTTCGTCCTTGGAGCTGTTGCCGAACTCCGCCTCCCACAGCCGCCCGGTGCGGTCGAAGGCGAGGCCCTGCGGATTGCGGTGACCGAGGCTGTAGACGTAGTTCCCGAACGGGTTGCCGGGGGCCGGCTTCCCGTCCGTCGTCATGCGCAGGATCTTGCCGTTGAGGGAGTTCCTGTCCTGCGCGAGGTCGGGCTGCTGGGCCTCGCCGGTGGAGACGTACAGCAGACCGTCCGGGCCGAAGAGCAGACGTCCGCCGTTGTGGTAGCGGTTCTTCTTGATGCCCTGGAGCAGGACCTTGTAGCCGCCGAGCGTGCCGCCGTCGTAGGTCATGCGGACGACCCGGTTGCCCTCGGCGGCGGTGTGCATGAAGTAGACGTAGTGGTTGGTCTCCCACCTGGGGTCGACGGCCACCCCGAGCAGTCCGCCCTCGCCGTTGGTGGTGACGGCGTTGGGGACCGTGCCCACCTGGGTCCGGGTGCCGTTCCTGGTCAGCTTCCACACCCGGAAGTCGTCCCGCTCGGTGACCAGCGCGGACTGGCCGTCGGGCAGCCAGGAGGTGCCCCAGGGGATGGTCCAGCCGCTGGACAGGGTGCTGATGGAGGACGGGACCCCGCCGTCGGTGGCGCAGGCATTGGTGGTGAAGGTGACGGTGTTGCCGGGCGGGGAGACGTTGCCGGCCGCGTCCCGGGCGACGACGTCCAGGCTGTACGGGCTGTCGCAGGCGAGGCCGGTCAGCGTGGTCGACGTGCCGGTGGTGACGGTCTTGTAGACGGTGGTGCCGCTGCGCACGTCGTAGGCGACGACGGCCCGGTCGTCGGTCGAGGGCCCCCAGGTGAGGTCGGCGCTGCTCGACGTGACGTTGTCCGCGCGCAGGGTGCCGGGCACGGTCGGCGGTGTGCTGTCGGAGCTGGGCCTGGTCGTGCAGTCGACGACCGGGCTGGCCGGTGAGGTGTTGCCGGCCGCGTCCCGGGCGATGACCGTGAGGTCGTACGTGGTGTTCGGAGTGAGCCCCGTCAGCGTCCTGGCGGTGGCGGTGCCGGGGGCCTCGCCGAGCTTGTTGCCGTGCTCGTAGAGGTCGTACGCCGTGACGCCCGTGTCGTCCGTGGAGGCGCCCCAGGCGAGGGTGAGCCGGTCCTCGCCGATGTCCGGGCAGGAGGGTGCGCCGGGGCGGGTGGGGGCCTGGGTGTCGGCCGGGGTGCCGAGGCTGACGCGGTCGAGGTTGGGGCCGCCGTTGTCGGTGGTGGCCGTGGCGCGCAGAGTGTTGGTGCCCGCCTTCAGGGTGACGTTCACGGCCTTGGTGGCCCAGGTGTTCCAGTCGGCGGTGGCCGGAAAGGAGACGGCGGGCGCGGCGACGGCGCCGTTGACGGAGAGGTCCATCGGCCGGTCGGTGGCGGTGCCGTTGGCGTACCGGAGGGCCACCGACGCGGTGCCGGCGAAGGCCGCGTCGACCGTGAACTCGACGTAGGAGCCCTTGACGTTGGTGTAGTCGACGAAGCCGCTGCCCGTGTACCCGGTGTGGTTGGTGGCCACGGTGCCCTGGGAGATGCGGGCGTCCTCGGCCTGGTAGTCGGTGGCCGCGCTCGCGGTGCCCTGGCCCAGCGCGACGAGCGGCACGGCCAGGGCCAGGGAGACGGAGCAGGCCAGGATTCCGTCGCGTGTCATGACTGCCCCCTCGACTGGCTGTTGACCGGGTTCACCCGGATGAGCCGTGTTTCGCCCGGCCGCAGCATCGCGCTGTACGTGTCGGCGATCACGCCCGTGTGGGAGCCGGACCAGAGGTCCGTGACGTCACCGGAGCCGGTGAAACCCACCTGCGACCAGTTCACGGAGACCGTCGCGTTGCCGGACGTACCGGTGTTGAACAGCGCGACCACGTACGCGCCGCTGTTCTCGCGTTTGCTCCAGACCTGCTTGACACCACTGTTCACCACCCGCTGCGCGGCCACGCCGTCCTGGTCGACGCCGATCAGCCGGTCGTTGGTGAGCATCGCCCTGTCGACCGGGTCGAGACGGGTGAGGTCCGTGCCGAGCAGCAGCGGTGCCGCCGCCATCGCCCACAGCGTGACGTGCGAACGGCGCTGGTCGGCGGTGAGACCCACCTGGTCGCCGTTGCCGATCTCCAGCGAGTCCAGGTCGTTCCAGCCGCCCGGCCCGGCGTACGGCTGCCAGGCCGCGGCCGAGGCGAAGCGCGCCGAGACGTGCGACCAGTCGGTGAGCGGATAGCCGCTGCCGTGGTCCCCGGGACCGCAGTAGCACTCCACGTCGCCCTGGGTCCGCCAGCTGTTGGCGAGCTGCCGCCAGGTGGTGGCGTGGTCGATCGGGAGGTTGTTGGACAGCGCGAAGGTGATGGGCCGGCCGGTGGCGCGCAGCGCCTTGTCCCAGGCATGGACGTCGGGGACGTCCTGGCTGCCCACACCGTCGATCTTCAGGTAGTCGACCCCCCAGGAGGCGAACTGCCGGGCCCAGGAGTCGACGAACTCCTGGGCGCCCGGCTTGGAGTAGTCGATGTAGTACATGTTCTTGCAGTTGTAGTTCTTCTCGGTCTTCGAGGTGTCCGCGATGTCCTTCGCGTGGTACGGCGTCCCCTCGATCGGCGTGTTCTTCAGGACCGCGTTCTTGGCGATGCCCGGGGTGACGTAGAAGCCGAACTTCAGGCCCTTGGCGTGGACGTGGTCGGCGAGGGCCTTGATGCCGGACGGGAACTTCGCCGGGTCGACGGCCCAGCGGCCGTAGGAGTCGACGGTGAAGCCGTTGTCGTCGCACTTCTGCCAGAAGTCGTCCAGGTTGACCTGGACGAAGCCGTGGTCCTCCAGACCGGCCGCGACCAGCGCGTCGGCCTGTGCCTTGATCTTCGCCTCGGTCGGCTGCCGCCGCACGAAGCTCCAACTGCTCCAGCCCATGGCGGGGCGCAGGGCCTGCCCGTTGTCCGAACGGACGCGCACGGCGGTCGCCGGGGTGGCGTACGACGTGCCGACCCAGGCCTCGTCGATCCGCAGCCGCTGGTAGCGGGTGGTGTCGGTGGCGGCGGCCCAGGTGGAGTCGACCTCCAGGCGGACGTACCGGGCGGTGGCGGCGGTCAGGTCGATGCCCTGCACGCCGCGGGCGCTCGGCAGTCGGCCCGTCTTCACGGCACTCCCCCAGTGCCTGCCGTCGTCGCTGAGGAACACCTTGTACGCCTTGATCCGGGCCGACTGCTCGGTGTCGGAGCGGGCGTAGGCGACGGAGTCCTCGCGCTGGTTGAGCCCGAGGTACCGCACCTTCTTCGCCGAGCCGAGGTCGAAGGTGAGGGTGACGGGCAGGGTCTTGCCGTTGTCCCAGTAGGTGAGGTGGTCGCCGTCGCCGGCGGCGGAGCCGGGGTGGCCGCTCGCCGAGGCGCTCGCGGTCACGGTGACGCCGGACAGGATGCCCTGCCGGCCTGCCGTGGTCACCTTGAAGACGGTGTCGTACGGGTCCCAGGCGCCGAGCCCGGTGAGCGTGAGCACACCGCCGGACTGCGACCAGGAGACCGCCTTGCCGGTACGGAGGTCGGTCACGGACACGACGCGGTAGCCGTTGTCGCGGATGCGCAGGGTGCTGGTGCTGGGCGGGGTCAGGACGTGGACGTACTGCCGGTCGGGGTCGTCCTTGGCGATGGTGGTCACGCCGTGGGCGCCGTCGTTCCAGAAGCCCGGCTTGAGGCCGCCGTACATGTAGCCGCCGCCCTCGGTGCCGTGCAGGGACTCCCAGACGGGGTCGAGGTAGCTGTCCGCGAAGGTGTTGAAGGCAGCCTGGTTGGCCGGGAACTTACCGTTGACCTGGGCGGTCTCGGCCATCAGGGCCTTCACCGAGGAACCGGCGTTGGTGATCAGCCGGCCGAGGGTGAGCCCCCGGTCGACCGCGGGATCGGATCCGTCGTACCACCAGGCGCCGGTCGACGGCAGTTTGAAGTCCGCCTCGGTCAGGCGCGGCTGGGCGGTGTACACGGCCTGCGGATAGTCGTACGCCGGCGTCATCCCCGTCTTCTGCTCATTGCTGATCATGTCCATGATCGGCGTGTCCTCGTTGTTGTTGCTGAGCGTGTAGGCGGGGCGCTTCTCGCGGATCTGCTCGTACAGGTGGTGGCTCTCCCAGTAGGCGTTGTCGTTGTCGATCCAGAAGCCGCCGAGGTCCGGGTAGCGGTCCATGACCTCGAAGAAGTTGTCGTAGGAGAACCGGCCGAAGCCGTCGCGGGTGGTCAGGTCGACGTCCTCGCCCTTGTAGGCGGAGTACGCGGCGGAGTCGAGCCATTCGTGGCCGCCCTCGGCGTGCCACTGGGGGTCGTCGGTCATGTAGAGGACGACCTTCATGCCCTTGGCCTTGGCGGCGCCTATCAGTTCACCGAGGAAGTCCCGCTGGGTGGAGCAGGAGCCGGGGATCCTGGACGGCCAGGGGCGGGCGTAGCCCAGCCGGCTGTGGAAGGTCGCCAGGACGAGGTACTGCGTGTGCAGTTTCCTGGCCTCGTTCACCCAATAGTCCGGCGTCCAGCCGCCGTTGGTGACGTCCTTCTCCCAGGCGGCGCAGCTCGTGTGGGCGGGCGCGGTGCGCAGGCCCCAGTGCAGGAAGAGGCCGCCGACGGAGGCGCGGAGGAAGGCCTGGCGGGTCTCGTCCGCCGCACGCGGGCGCACCGGCGTGGAGCAGTCCTGGCTGGAGCCGCTCGCCGAGACCCGCAGGGCGCCGCCGGAGGTGGTGTGGCTGTCGCTCAGGCAGTAGCCGGTGACGTTCCGGAAGCCGATGTCGTGCGGGGAGCCGCCGCCCTTCTGGGTGGTGAACCGGGTGAAGCGCAGGTCGCGCGCCGCGTCGGCGATGACGGCGGGGCGGCCGTCGTCGGCGGCGAAGCGCACCCTGCTGTCGGTGAACCGCACGTCATCAGCGTTGTGCAGGTACCAGCCGTAGGCCGGCCGGGTCCCGATGCTCTTCGGGTTGTAGTCGGTGGGGTTGTTGCCGGGCACATCGGTGGACATGGTGCCGTTGCCGCCGGGCACGGTGATGTCGACGTCGTCGAACCGCACGTCGCTGATCCGGTGGCCGCTCTCGCCCCACAGGGTCGGGCTGAAGGACGGGCTGCTGCCGGTGGCCGTGATGTGGTCGTAGGTGATGTCGCTGATCGAACCGACACCGGGACTGTTCCCGCACCGTTTCCGGGTGCCGATCTTCTGCATGATCGGCGAATGGACGTCCGTCATGGTGATGTCGCGGTAGTGGACGTCGGAGATCTTCGCGCCGTCCATGGAGACCATGCCGAGCCCTGACTTGTCGGCGCCCTCGATGCGGATCTTCTCGAACTGGTAGTCGGAGAAGTCGCCGCAGGTCTCGGAGCCGAACATCAGGGCGTTGCAGCAGCGCGCGGACAGGTAGGAGTCGCTGACCCGGACGTGGCCGTTGGGGAGCTTGGCGCCGAGGGCGTAGTCGCTCTTGAAGACCAGGGCGTCGTCGTTGGCCTCGATGTGCGCGTTGGTGACCGTGACGTCGGTGGTGGAGATGATGTTCCAGCCGTCGCGGTCGCTCGCGGTGTCGATGGTCAGACGGTCGGAGACGACGTTCTTGCAGCCGTTGATCAGGGCGGCGAAGTGGCCGCCGCGGCGCAGGGTGAGGCCGTCGCCGAGCCGCAGTCCGTCGCACCGGGTCAGGGACAGGATCTTGTCGGCCTCGCCTGACTTGGGGTTGCCGGTGATCAGGTTGCCGCCGCCGTCGATGACCCCTTCACCGGTGAAGCCGATGTCGGTCAGCCGGTCGCCGTAGATCATCGCGTTGTGGAAGTGGCTGTGGCCGTAGTCCTGGTACGCGTCGTTCGCGTTGGGTTCGGGGGCGTCGTAGGTGTCGGCGGAAGAGCCCTGGAGGGTGGCGCCCTTGTCGAGCCGGAGCGTCACGTCGCTCTTCATGTGGATGGTGTTCTTGGACTTGTAGGTGCCGGCCGGGAAGCGGACGGTGCCGCCGCCGGCCGCGTTGGCCGCCGTGATGGCCTTGTCTACGGCGGGGGTGTCGTTGGTGGACCCGTCGCCCTTGGCGCCGTAGTCGCGCACGTCGTAGACGGCGGCGGTCTGCCGCTGCGGGGCCGCGAGGGCCGACGGGTGGGCGAGTCCGAGGACGACGGCGAGGACGCAGAGCACGACGGCCGCGGCCGGCCTTCTGTGCGCGCCCCGAAGGCGCACCTGACGGTTCGGCGAATGCATGACGCCCCCTCAGACGAGTTGGTAGCCGCGGAGGTTGGTGAGGAGCAGGTAGGTGTCCTGGAGTGAGCCGGAGGTGTCGCCGAGGGAGCGGTAGATGCCCCACTTGGGGCGGACCCGGTCGGCCAGGAAGGTGTCCCCGGTCTTCGACTTGTCGACGACCGTGGTGGAGCCGCTCTTGAGGATCCAGCGGACGGAGCCGGCCGAGCCGTTGCCGATCTTGATCTGGAAGTCCACGTCGGTCCACTTGTCGTGCAGCGGCTCCAGGTCCGCGCGGCCGACGAGGACGTCACCCTCGACGATCTTCAGTTCAATGGTCTGCCTGCCGTCCACCCGGCGCAGGGACTGCACGACGATCGGCGAGGAACCGGCGCCGGGCTGTTTCATCTGCATGATGTGCGTGAAGGTGGTGGTGGCCTTCAGGCTGCTGGGGATGTACATCGAGTAGGTGATCCGCCAGGTCTGGCCCTCGGTCCACTTCAGGTAGCTGCTGCCGCTCGTGCGCAGCCCGGTGACCTCCTGCCGCTGGCGGTCGTCCGAGGTGTCCCGGTCGACCTTGTGCATGTCGAAGCGCCAGTTGTCGCCCGTGGCGTAGATGTGCGGGTGGCCCGCCGGATGGGAGTCCGCGCGGTCGTCCTCGATGGTCTCGAAGGCGCCGAGCCCGTCGGAGCGCGCCGACGGTGACCACTTCGGCTGCCAGGACGCCGCGTGGGCACCGGTCGCGGGGACGACCGCCGCCGCGGCACCGCCGAGCGCGGCACCGAGCACCGCTCTTCTAGACGTGTTCATGACACTCCTTCGGCTCGCAGTTGTTCGTTCATGATCAGAAAGGCCCCGAGGCCGTGGAAGTCGTTGGTGGCCCGGGTCCGGCCGACGTAGTACGCGTAGTCGCCGACGTTCGTGCCGACGGAGATGCCGGCGAGCTGGGTACGGCCGTCCGCGCCCACCGAGAGCCGGGCGAGCACGCCCTGGTAGGCACGCCGGGCGACGGCCGTGTACCGCGGGTCGAGGTAGCCCTGCCGGACCCCGCGGGCGAGGGCGTAGGCGAACATGCTGGAGCAGGACGTCTCGGTCCAGTTGCCGGACCGGTCGCCCCGGTCCATCACCTGGAACCAGCGGCCGGTCGCCGGGTCCTGGTACGTCTCCAGTCCACCGGCCAGCTTCCGGAGGATGCGCAGGAGTTCCGGTCGGCGCGGCTGGTCCGCGGGGATCGCGTCCAGGACGTCGACCAGCGCCATCGCGTACCAGCCGACGGCACGGCACCAGTGCTCGGGGGCGAGCCCGGTGCGCGGGTCGGCCCAGCTCGCCGACTCCGACTCGTCGTAGGCGTGCTTCAACAGGCCGTTCGGCGCCTGGAGATGGCCGCCGTACACCGCCAGTTGCCGGGCCGCCTCGTCGTCCGCGTAGCCGCTGTCACCGAACTCCTCGCCGTACTCGACGAGGAACGGGTTCACCATGTAGACACCGTCCGCCCAGAGTTGGTGGGCGCGGCTGCTGGTGTCGGCGTGCCAGAAGCCGCCGTCGGCGGTGCGCGGGTAGCTGTTCAGACGGTCGCGGATCTTCCGCGCGGCCTTGCGGTAGCGGTCCTGGCCCGTCTCGTGGTGCAGGATCACCAGCAGCCGGCCCGCCTGCATGCTGTCGAGGCTGTCGAACGACTGGCCGATCGTGCCGTCGGCGCGCACGAACCGGTCGGCGTAGGCCTTGATGTACGACAGATAGCGGGGGTCGTGGGTGCGCCGGTACACGAGGTACTGGCCGTAGAGGTACAGGCCCACCGGGTACGACCAGCCGCCGATGGTGTCCGGGGTGTAGCGCGCCATGGTGGAGTCGACCACGGCCGTGGACCAGTCGGGAGCGGCGGCGGGACGGTGCCCGGCGGTGCGGGCCGTGGCGGCCGGGGCGGGAGCCGCGGTGGCCGGCGGGGCGACGGCGGGGAGCGTGACCAGGGTGGCGGTGGCGAGCGCGGCGGCCGTCAGCGCCGCCCGCAGGCGTCGGCGTCTCATGGTCCTCCTTCACGGTAGGCGGACGCGGGCCCGTCGCCGGCGCGTGCGGCGCCGTGCACCAGGGCGCGTACGGGGTGGTGGTCCGGGGCGTTCCGGCGGCGGGGTGGGTACGGTCCGGGCCGGGCGGCGCGGCGGCGGACGGCAGTCCGCGAGCGCGTACGCGGCCATCCCCAGCGCGGTCTCCACGATGCGGTAACCAGGGCTTTGCCAGACCTTTTCATCCGATGTCTGTGCGCTGGACGGTTCAGATCGATACGGCACGGCAGGGCTCTCGTTCATGTGGGTGTACCCGCTTTCCTGAGAGTGGGGGAAGCCCAGAAGGGGGACAGCGGCCATGGTCAGGGCCGGTTCACATGCATGCGCCTGGTTCAGTCAGATGTCCGGCGGCGCGATACAGAGTCGCGGCATGACGGTCACCGGTCAATGGTCCGGACCGAGAACATCGGATGCATTTCCGGCCATTCTCGGCCCGGGACACTGACTCGCCGGTCAGTTGCGACGGATTCCGCGGTCAGGAATGCGAAGCGGGCCGTGATCGTTGAGGATGGGAGTACCACCTTGTCGACAAGCGAAGGATCAAGAGGCTCGTGAGCAGCAAGGTCCCCCCGATCATCCTCAACAACGGCGTCGAGATGCCCCAGCTGGGCTTCGGTGTCTGGCAGGTGCCGGACGACGAGGCCGAGCGGGTCGTCGCCACGGCGCTGGAGGCCGGGTACCGCAGCATCGACACCGCTGCGGCCTATGGCAACGAAGAGGGCACCGGCAAGGCCATCGCCGCCTCCGGCCTGCCCCGCGAGGACATCTTCGTCACCACCAAGCTCTGGAACGGCGACCACGGTTACGACTCCACGCTGCGCGCGTTCGACACGTCGCTGGAGAAGCTGGGGCTCGACTACGTCGACCTCTACCTGATCCACTGGCCGCTGCCGTCCCGGGGCACGTACATCGACACCTACAAGGCGTTCGAGAAGCTGCACGCCGACGGCCGCGTCCGCGCCATCGGTGTCTCCAACTTCCTTCCCGAGCACCTGCGGCGGCTGATCGAGGAGACCTCGGTCATCCCCGCGGTCAACCAGATCGAACTGCACCCGCACCTGCAACAGCGCGAGGCGCGCGAGTACCACGCGGAGCAGGGCATCGCCACGGAGGCCTGGTCGCCGCTCGGCCAGGGCAAGGGCCTGCTGGAGGTGCCGGCGATCGTCGCCATCGCCCAGAAGCACAACCGCACCCCGGCCCAGGTCGTGCTGCGCTGGCACGTCCAGCTCGGCAACGTCGTGATCCCGAAGTCCGTGACGCCGTCCCGGATCAAGGAGAACATCCAGGTGTTCGACTTCAGCCTGGACGACGAGGACCTCGCCGCGATCAGCGCGCTCAACGAGGACCGGCGCCTGGGTCCCGACCCGGCCGTCTTCGACGTGGTCTGACAACCGGCCCCGAACGCACATCGCGCACCACCCGGCACGGCCGTGCGTCCCGCTCCGCAGCGGGGCGCACGGCTGTGTGCCGTTCGGCACCCCGCGGACCCGCCGCTCAGTGGAAGCGCACGTCCGCGTGCACGACCTCGAACTCCTCCAGGCCGACCACGTCCGCGTGCGCCTTGGCCGACACCGCGTGACGCAGGCCCGCGACGGCCGCGCGCGAGGCGCCCAGGGAGGCGCGGTCCAGGAACAGGGAGCCGGTCATGGCCCGGCCCCGTTCCCGGTCGATCAGCAGGGTCGTCTCGGCGAGTCCGGGCAGCGACTCGGACCTCGGCACCACCGTGGCCCGGAAGGTGTCGACGACCAGGTCGGCGTCGCGCGGGTCGAACTCCATCCTGGTGACCCGCAGTCCCCCGCCCTGCCGCGGGTGCCTGACCTCGTGGAACACGGCGGCCTCGTAGTCGGCGACGGCCATGGTGCCGGCGAAGGGCTCCAGGAGCCCCCTGCGCCGCTCGCGCATCACCGCGTCGCTGTTGCGCCGCGCCTCCTCGGTCTCCCACCAGCTCACCGTGAGGAGCTTGCCGAGTTCCCGGTCCGCGAACACGCCCGCGCCACGGTACCCGGGGCGTTCCTCCAGCAGGTCCCGCCCCTCGCTGTTCACCGATCGGATGGCCGTGTCCAGCAGTGCCGGATCACCGGTCGCGTACACCGCACGGACGAACATGAGCCTCACCTCCGGGGGAAGGGGACCTCCGACAGCGCCGGGCAGAACAGGACATATCCGTCTCGTCCAGTCTTACCGGCGGGAGAATTCACCGCAATACGCGCACATTTCGGCCGTTCGCAACTCCAGGGTTGACGGGAGCATGGCGAAGACGTCACCGTGTACGACACCCGGTAAGGAAACTTTCCTAACAGAAGGGCCCCCCACATGCGTCTCCGTACCCTCACCCTCGCCGCGGCCTCCGGCACCGCCCTGCTCGCCGCCGGCCTCCTGCCCGCGCACGCCTCCGCCGCCGCCTCCCCCAAGTCCGCGCAGGAGGGCACGGTCAGCGCCGCCGACCTGCTCGCCAAGGTGACGTCCTGTTCGCAGATCTCCAGCGGCAAGTACCGGACGGACGAGGAGACGTCGGCCACGGTCCCGGTGTGCGGCAAGAACGGCGCGGTGTTCTGGAAGGCCGACATGGACATCGACTGCGACGGACAGCGCACCACCAACTGCAACGAGGACCGCGACCCCTGGTACCAGGACGACACCGCCTTCCACCAGTCCGACGGCAAGCCGCTGAAGGCGGAGACCCTGCCGTACGTCGTCGTACCCAGCACCAGCAGCATCTGGAACTACTCCAACGCCGGCATCAAGGGCGGCGGTGTGGTCGCCGTCATCTACAACAACAAGGTCGAGTACGCCGTCGTCGGCGACACCGGCCCCACGCAGATCATCGGCGAGGCGTCGTACGCCACCGCCAAGGCGCTCGGCATCGACCCGGACCCGGCCACCGGCGGCGCCGACTCGGGCGTGACCTACATCCTGTTCAAGAACTCCACGGTCTCCCCCATCGAGAGCCACAGCGCGGCGGTCTCCCTCGGGGACCAGCTGGCCAAGCAGTTCATCGCGAACAACTGAAGCCGGTCGTCCGTCAGTTGGGCTGGCCCAGCGGGCGGACGACGACGGTGTTGACATCGACCCCGGCCGGTTGCCGGATCGCCCACACCACCGAGTCGGCGATCTGGCCCGCGGTGAGGAGGTGCCCCGGGGGCAGGCTGCCGTAGCCGTCCCAGAAGGGGGTCTCCACCCGGCCGGGGGCGACCAGCGTGACACCGATCCCGAACTCCGTGACCTGGCGCCGGGTGTTCTCGGCGAGGCCGGTCACCGCCCACTTGGTGGCGCCGTAGAGATTGCCCGGAGTGTGCACGAACCCGGCGACGCTGCCGACGAGGACGATCCGGCCGCGGGTCTCCTTCAGCGCGTCGACGGAGGCGCGGATGAGGAGGGCGGGACCGAGGACGTTGGTGAGGACCATCTCGGTCCAGCCGGACGGATCGCCCTCCGCCACGGAGTCGTGGGTGGCGACGCCGGCGTTGGCGACGACGGTGTCCAGCCGGCCGTACGCCTCGAGCGTGCGGTCGACCGCGTTCCGTACGTCGTCGTACGCCGACGCGTCACCGGCGACCGTCAGCAGTCCCTCGGGATGTCCGAGGCTCTCGGCGGCATCCCGCAGCCGTCGCTCCGCGCGCCCGGTCACGGTGACCCGGTGTCCGGCATCCAGCAGCCGCCGCGCCACAGCGGCGCCGATACCGCTGCCCCCGCCCGTGATGAGCGCGACCGGAGCGTCGTTCATGGTCCCCCTGCGTGGTGTGTCCCGCGGTGTCGAAGTGCCCGGAGTCCATCACTCGGAGACCACTCGAAGTCAAGCCCCGCCCCGCCCGGCCGGCTAGCCCCGGCGGACCGCCGTGTGCACGGTGTGCGCCGACAGGACGAACAGGTCCGGCCGTACGTGCGCGCTCGCCGGGTCGGACGGGTCGAGCAGCCGGTCGAGGGTGGCGCGGTCGTCGGCGTCCAGCGCTTCGCCGATGCCCTCGCGCAGCCGGGACAGGTGCGCGACGACGTAGGCGCGGGCCCGGTCGGTGACGGGGGCCGGCAGGTCGAGCAGGAAGGTGCGGGTCCCGGCGTGCTTGAGGCCGGCGGCGGTCAGCAGGGCGGGCCAGTCCTCGGTCTCGGCGACGGAGCCCGGCAGGCCGGCGCGCATCCGGCCGAACCACTCCTCCTCCAGGGCGTCCAGCCGCGCCTGGAGTCCGGGGCGGCCGATCCCGATGTCCCGGGGCAGGAAACGGGAGGGCAGACCGCCTTCCAGGAGGGCCAGCGTGCCGCCGGGGGCGAGCCGCTCGGCGAACGCGGTGAGCGCCGCCCGCTGGTCACCGAGGTGGTGCAGACTGCGGCTGGCCCACAGCAGGTCGACCGGGTACTCCACCTGGTCCAGCACGTCGGGCAGTTCGCCGGTGACGGTGTCGAAGCGGTCGGCCACGCCCCGGCGGACGGCCCGCGCGCGGGCGCGCTGGAGCAGGGGCGCGGCGGCGTCGACGGCGACGACCCGGGCCCCGGGGAACGCCTCGGCGAACAGGCAGGCGACCACTCCGGGCCCGCTGCCCGCGTCCACGATCAGCCCCGGCTCGGTCACCTCCCGCGCGAGCCACGCCATGGCCCGCTCGTACACCGGGGCGAACAGCTCCGCCTGCGTCTCCAGCAGGGGTCCCAGCTCGCTCCAGTCGATGTCCGTGCCGTGGTGCCCGTGCCCGTGACCGTGCCGGTGCTCGGTGTCGTGGTGGTGGTCGTGCGCCATGGTGGTCAGCCTCTCTTCCGGATGCGGTCAGGGTGCGACGGCACGCCCGGCGGAGGCCAGCGGTGTTGCCGATGCGGCAAAAACGGGATGCGTCCCGGCAAGGTCACCGGCGACCATGGGCCCGTGGACGACAATCTGGTGGAACGCTTCGTCGCGGACGGGTTCGTGAAGATCGAGGGAGCGGTCCCGCCACGGGTCGCCGCGGACTGCGCGCGGCTGCTGTGGCGGGAGACGGGCTACGACCCGGAGGACCGCGCCACCTGGAAGGACCCGGTGGTGTGGGTGGGCGGCATGGCCCAGGGCCCGTTCGCGGCGGCGGCCAACTCCCCGGTGCTGCACGACGCGTTCGACGCGCTGGTGGGCGCCGGACGCTGGGAGCCGCGCTACTCGCTGGGCACCTTCCCGCTGCGCTTCCCGCACCCCGAGGAGCCGGACGACGCCGGGTGGCACATCGAAGGCAGCTACCTCCCCGAGGGCCAGGCGCACTACCACACCAACCTGCGCTCCCGGGACCGCGCGCTGCTGATGCTGTTCCTGTTCAGCGAGGTCACCCAGGCCGACGCCCCGACCCGGATCAGGGTCGGCTCGCATCTGGACGTGCCCGCGGTGCTCCGGCCGTACGGCGAGGCGGGAGCCTCCTTCCTGGAGCTGGGACCCCAGGTGGCGGCGGCCTCGGCCCACCGCCCCCTCGCCCATGCCACGGGCCGCCCCGGCGACGTCTACCTCTGTCACCCGTTCCTGGTGCACGCGGCCCAGCCGCACCACGGCACCCGGCCGCGCTTCCTGGCGCAGCCCCCGCTGCACCCGGCCGCGCCGTACGAGCTGGACCGGCCGGACAGGGCCTGCTCACCGGTGGAGCGCGCGATCCGCCGGGGCCTGGCCGGCGCGGTCTGAACCGCTGCGGTCCGGCCCCGGCGGACGCTCACCCCGCTACGGCAGCGGCGGGTAGGCGTTCTGCATCAGCTGCTGGAACTGGGCGGAGAACCAGTGCCCGGCCAGCGGCGAGTTCGGCAGCGCGCCCGTGGGGTTGTTGCCGTTGCGGGCGTTGCCGCCGTAGGTGGGGTCGCACATCCGGTCGAAGCCCTTGCCCTCGTCGTTGGAGATGGCGGAGCTGGCTCCGTCCGACTCCCCCGGGGGCTTGACCCACACGTAGGCGTCGATCCCGGCCGCCGGCGCGGCGGTCGGCCGTTCGCCGAGGCCGGCGCCGCTCTGGTTGCACCAGTTGCCGGCGTGGATGCGCCGGTCGACGCGGCTGCCGTTGACGTAGTCGTCGACGGAGGTGAGCGGGCCGGACTTGGTGGGCCGGGCGGAGCCGCCCCAGCCGTTGCGGGAGGTGTCGATCAGCATGCCGAGGTTGCTGTTGAACCCGGATGCGACGAGCTTGTCGCGCAGTGCCTGGGCGAAGGACTGCTCGTCCACGTACTGGTTCCAGTCGACCCACTTCGACTGGCGCACGGTCTGCCCGTTGACGCTGTCGGTGACCTTGAAGTACGGCTCCTTGGTGGCGCCGTAGTTGGCGGTGTTGACGATGAAGCCCGTCACGTCGTTCACGCCGGCACCGTTGGTGGTGGCGACCTTGTAGAACTCCTGGACGGTGGGCCCGAAGTTGGAGTCCCAGCCGAGCCAGGCGTGGTGGCCGGCGTCGATGTAGTTGTAGACGTTCGGGATGGCGCCCAGCTTGTCGAGGGCGTAGCTGACGCCCTTCTCGTAGTTGCCGTTGGCCTTCATGGTCGCGCAGGCGTCGGTGCTGCCGGCGGTGCCGCCCGCGTTGGTGACCAGGTTGGGCAGGGAGTCGGGTTCGATGACGGTGGCGATGCGCAGGCCCGCGTACTTGGCGTCGGAGAGGATCGACGCGATCGGGTCGATGTACTGGCTCTTGTACTTGTCGATGTCGTTCGGGCCCAGTTCGCCGTTGGAGGCGAGGGCGGAGCAGTCGCGGCCGGGAAGGTCGTAGATGACGAGCTGGACGACGAGTTCGCCCGAGCCCTTCTGCTTCAGCGCCTCGTCCAGGTGGGCGCGCAGGCCCATCCCGCCGTTCACACCGTTGATGGCGGCGATCCGGTCGAGCCACACGGCGGTGGGCTGGTTGGCGACGCGGCTGCCGCCCGGTTCGGCGGCGGCGTGCGCCGACCACTCCGGGTTCACGTAGCCCTTGGCTCCGCTGTAGGGGTTGTCGACGCGGCTGCCGGTGTCTCCGCCACCGCCTCCGCCGCCCGTGCCCCCACCGGTGTCCCCGCCGGTTCCGCCGCCGGTGTCCCCACCGGTGCCGCCGCCGCTGCCGCCGCTTCCGTCGTCCACGTTGCAGGTGACGCCGTCGAGCGTGAAGGTGGCGGGGGCGGAGTTGGTGCCGCTGAACGTGCCGTTGAAGCCGAAGCTGACCGTGCCGCCGGTCGCGAGCGCGCCGTTGTAGCTCTCGTTGGCCGCGGTGACCGCGGTGCCGCTCTGGCTGATCTTCGCGCTCCAGCCGTTCGTGACCTTCTGGTTGCCGCCGTAGGACCACTTCAGCGACCAGGCCGACTTGGCGGCGCCGTTGTTGGTGAGGGTCACGGCGGCGGTGAAGCCGGTGTCCCACTGGCTCTGGATCTTGTAGTCGACGGCACAGGGCACGGCGGCGACGGCGGCGCCCGAGCCGCCGGGCATGGCCGCGAACGCTGTTCCGGAGGCTCCGGCGAGCAGCCCCAGGGCCACCAGCAGGGTTGTCTTGGTACGAGTCATGAGTGCGGGTTCCTTCGGGGTTCCGTGGGATCTACGGGTTGAGGGCGCGCAGATGGTCACGCAGCCCGGCGCCGTACGCGGTGGGAGTGCCGTCGTAGGCGGAGATGAGGGACGGCCCGGAGGAGCAGTCCCAGGTGTTCCAGGTCCAGCCGAGGTAGGACAGGTCGTGGTCGTCGAACCACTTCATGACCCGGTCGGTGAACCCGTGCGAGCAGGTGTTCTCGCCGATCTCCCCGGCCACCAGGGGCACGTGGGCGGCTACCGGGACGAGGGTGGAGTTCCAGCAGCTCTCGCTCGCGCAGGAGTTGAAGTTGTAGACGTGGTACGCGGCGGCGAGATTGCCGGCCGGGTCGGTGGGCTGGTACGCGGTCCACTGGCCGAGGTCGTTGGAGTACGCCAGGCCGCCGGCCATGATGACGTTCCTGGCGCCGGTGGCCCGGACGCTGTCCACGAGGTCCTGCATGCCGGCGACCTCGTAGGAGATGCCGGGGCAGGTGCCCCCGTCCCGCCAGCACTTCCAGGCGTCCATGGCACTGGAGGCCGCCCGGTCCGGATACGGCTCGTTGAACAGGTCGAACACGGCCGCCTCGTCGTCCTTGAAGGTGCTCGCCACCGACGACCAGAACGACGGGGAGTACCGCATGTCGGGCATCGGCTTCTGGCAGGTGGCGTGCACGTCGGAGCAGCCGGCCGAGTTCCCGGTGTACTCGCCGTAGGACCAGTGCAGTTCGAGGACCGGGGTCATGCCGTGCGCCTCGACGCGGGCCGCCAGTTCCTTGACGGCGGCGATGTAGTTGGCGCCGCCGTACTCGGGCTTGACGTTGGACAGGCCGAGCCAGCACTCCTCGTTGAGCGGGATGCGGACCGCGTTGGCCTTCCAGTCGGCGATCGCCTTGATCGCCGCGTCGTCCACCGGTCCGTCCCAGATGCCGTAGCCCTGCACGCACATGAACTCGCCGCCGGACCGGTTGACGCCGAGCAGGCGGCGGGTGGTGCCGTCGGCGTCCACGAGCTTGTTGCCCAAGACCCGCAGCGCGGGCGGGGTACCGCCGGACGGCGGCGGGGTCGTCGGCGGCGGGGTGGTGGGCTCCGAGTCGACGTTGCAGGTCGTGCCGTTGAGCGTGAACACGGCCGGCGCGGGGTTGCTCCCCGACCAGGAGGCGAGGAAGCCGGCGCTGACGCTCGCACCGGTGCCGAGCGCGCCGTTCCAGTCCTCGCCGGCCGCGGTCACGGTGGCGCCGGACTGGGACCACTTGGCGTTCCAGCCCTGGCTGACCTTCTGTCCGCCGGCGAAGTCGAAGGTGAGCTTCCAACCGCTGAGCGCGGCCTGGTTGTTGGTGACCTTCACCGAGCCCTGGAAGCCGCTGTCCCACTGGCCGGTGACGGTGTACTCCACCGTGCAGGCGGGCGTGGCTCCCTGGGCCGCCGCCACCGGCACGACCGCGCTCCCGACGAGCGCGACCGCACCGGTGGCGGCTAAAAGTACTGAACGCGGGGGGTGTCGCATGAGCGACTCCTTGCAGCTTGGCGCGCCGTGACGGACGCGTCGACTGAACGGAACCGCTCCCACTGGTGCGAGTGAAGGTAGCGCCAAGCGGCCGGTCTGCCCAGGGGAGTCGCCTGACTTTTCCTCAGCCGGATCCGTCGAATCTTTTCGACTCCTCAAGCACCTTGACCGCTCGGGGCCCCGTCCCCACTATGGGAGCGCTCCCACTGGTTCAAGCCTTGACTTCTCCCGAGCCGCACGCCCGCAAGGAGGAACCAGCACATGGATCCCGGACGTAAGCGCAGAGCCGTGCGCCGGCTGTGGACCGCGGTGGCCGCCGCGTTCGCCCTGCCCCTGACGATGCTGGCCACCGGCACCCCGGCCGCGCACGCGGCGTCCGTGCAGTGCAGCGTCGACTACAAGACCAACGACTGGGGTTCCGGCTTCACCGCCGACCTCACCATCACCAACCGCGGTACCGACGCCATCGACGGCTGGACGCTGACGTACGCCTACACGGGCAACCAGAAGCTGACCAACGGCTGGAACGGCACCTGGTCCCAGTCGGGCCAGACGGTCACCGTGAAGAACGCCTCGTACAACGGCACGATCGCGACGGGCGCCGCCGTCTCCACCGGCGCCCAGTTCACCTACAGCGGCGCCAACACCGCCCCCACGTCCTTCGCCGTCAACGGCACCACGTGCGCCGGCGCGCACCAGCCACCGGTGACCGTGCTGACCAGCCCGAGCGCGGGCGCGGTCTACTCGCAGGGCGAGCCGGTGCCGCTGGCGGCGACCGCGGCGGCGGCCGACAACGCGACCATCGGCAAGGTGGAGTTCTACGACGACACCACGCTGCTGGGCACGGACACGAGCGCGCCGTACTCGCTCTCGGTCTCCGGTTTGACCGTGGGCAGTCATTCCCTGGTGGCGAAGGCGTACGACAGCCTGGGCGCGTCCGCCGCCTCCACCCCGGTCGGCATCACGGTCGCCTCCGGCCCCGCCGTGGTCGCCTCGCCGTCCCAACTCGGCGTCCCGCAGGGCAAGTCGGGCACGTTCTCGGTGAAGCTGTCGACACAGCCGAGCGGGAACGTGACGGTGAGCACGAGCCGCACGAGCGGCAACACCGGGCTGTCCGTGACGGGCGGTTCCTCGCTGACCTTCACCCCGTCGAACTGGAACACCGCGCAGACGGTGACCGTCACGGCGGACTCCTCCGGCACCGGCAGCGCGACCTTCACCGCGTCGGCCACGGGCCACACCAAGGCGACGGTCACGGTCACGGAGCTGCCCGCGTCGAAGGCGTACGACGCCCGCTTCCTGGACCTGTACGGGAAGATCACCAACCCGGCGAACGGCTACTTCTCCCCCGAGGGCATCCCGTACCACTCGGTGGAGACGCTGATCGTCGAGGCCCCGGACCAGGGCCACGAGACCACCTCGGAGGCGTACAGCTATCTGCTCTGGCTCCAGGCGATGTACGGCAAGGTGACCGGCGACTGGTCCAAGTTCAACGGCGCGTGGGACATCATGGAGAAGTACATGATCCCCACCCACGCCGACCAGCCGACGAACTCCTCCTACAACGCCTCCAAGCCGGCCACGTACGCGCCCGAGCTGGACACCCCGAACGAGTACCCGGCGAAGCTGGACGCGTCGGTGCCGGTCGGCCCGGACCCGATCGCGGGTGAGCTGAAGTCGGCCTACGGCACGGACGACGTCTACGGCATGCACTGGATCCAGGACGTGGACAACGTCTACGGCTACGGCAACGAGCCCGGCAAGTGCGAGGCCGGTCCCACCGCCACCGGACCGTCGTACATCAACACCTTCCAGCGCGGCTCGCAGGAGTCCGTCTGGGAGACGGTCCCGCAGCCGACCTGCGACGCCTTCAAGTACGGCGGCAAGAACGGCTACCTGGACCTGTTCACCGGCGACTCCTCCTACGCCAAGCAGTGGAAGTACACGGACGCCCCGGACGCGGACTCCCGTGCCGTGCAGGCCGCGTACTGGGCGGATGTGTGGGCGAAGGCGCAGGGCAAGGGTTCCGACGTGTCCGCGACCGTCGCCAAGGCCGCCAAGATGGGCGACTACCTGCGGTACGCGATGTACGACAAGTACTTCAAGAAGATCGGCAACTGCACGAGCCCGTCCTGCCCGGCCGGCACCGGCAAGGACGCCTCGCACTACCTGCTGTCCTGGTACTACGCCTGGGGCGGCGCCACCGACACCTCCGCCGGCTGGGCCTGGCGGATCGGCTCCAGCCACGTCCACGGCGGCTACCAGAACCCCCTCGCCGCCTACGCGCTCAGCTCGGTCGCCGACCTGAAGCCCAAGTCGGCGACGGGCGCGACGGACTGGGGCAAGTCGCTCCAGCGGCAGCTGGAGTTCTACCAGTGGCTCCAGTCGTCCGAGGGCGCCATCGCGGGCGGCGCGACCAACAGCTGGCAGGGCCGGTACGCCGCCCCGCCGGCCGGCGCGTCCACCTTCTACGGCATGTACTACGACTGGCAGCCCGTCTACCACGACCCGCCGTCGAACCAGTGGTTCGGGTTCCAGGCGTGGTCGATGGAGCGGGTCGCCGAGTACTACCAGCAGACCGGGAACGCCTCGGCGAAGGCGATCCTCGACAAGTGGGTCACGTGGGCGCTGTCCAAGACCACGGTCAACCCGGACGGCACCTACCGCATCCCCTCCACCCTCCAGTGGTCGGGCCAGCCCGACACCTGGAACGCGTCGAGCCCCGGTTCCAACAGCGGACTGCACGTCACCGTCGCCGACTACACCGACGACGTCGGCGTGGCCGCCGCCTACGCCAAGACCCTGACGTACTACGCCGCCAAGTCCGGTGACAGCGCCGCCAAGTCCACGGCGAAGGCGCTGCTGGACGGCATGTGGAACAACTACCAGGACAGCCTCGGCATCGCCGTCCCCGAGACCCGCACCGACTACAGCCGGTTCGGCGACAGCGTGTACGTGCCGAGCGGCTGGACCGGCACCATGCCGAACGGCGACGCGATCAACTCCTCGTCCACGTTCGCCTCGCTGCGGTCGTTCTACAAGAGCGACCCGAACTGGTCGAAGATCGAGGCGTACCTCAAGGGCGGCGCCGCGCCCGTCTTCACGTACCACCGCTTCTGGGCCCAGGCGGACATCGCCCTGGCCATGGGCTCGTACGCGGAGCTCCTGGAGTAGACCGGCACCTCTTCGGGGGCGGCCCCCGCCCGCACCGGGGGCCGCCCCCCTGTCATGAGAGGACCCCGCCATGCGCAGGCTGGACCCGCGTCAACGACGACGCCCACCAGTGGGGCTGGACGGGCGCGGCGATCACCGGCGACCCACGGGTGTACGGCCGGGTGTACCTCGCGACCAACGGCCGGGGCGTCGTGTACGGCGACACGAGCGGTGGCGGTGACGGTGGTACGGATCCGCCTCCGTCCGGCGCCTGCACGGTCACCTACAAGGTCACCAACCAGTGGGCCGACGGATTCCAGGCGGACGTGCGGCTGACCAACACCGGCACCACGGCCTGGAACGGCTGGTCCCTCGGCTGGACGTTCCCGGACGGCCAGAAGATCACGCAACTGTGGAACGCCGGCCACACGCAGTCGGGTCCGGCGGTGACGGCGAAGAACGTGAGCTGGAACGGCACCGTGACGGCGGGCTCCTCGGTCGCCTTCGGCTTCACGGGAAGCTGGTCGGGCGCGAACACGAAGCCGCCGGCGTTCACCCTGGGCGGCAAGCCCTGCGCGACCGGCTGACCTCGCGGCACTGGTGCGGCGGCGGTTCCCGTGGTGTCCTGGTGGTGACGGGAAGGACGCGTTGCAGACGCGGGGAAGCGGCCGGCAGCCGCGCACCGCGCAATCCTGATCCGCGAGAAGCGGGTGACGCCCTTCCCGTCCTGTCGTACCGGGGCGGCCTCGCTCCTCGGGCCGAAGGTCCCGCGTCCGGATCCGTGCGGCCCCTGGTGACGGACGGCGGACGCGGACAGCCTGGGGGCGGGAGCGAGGAAGGGAGCCTCCGCGAGGTCGCCTTCGAGACCGGCACCCGCCTGCGCGAGGAGGGCCGGCGCCGACTGGTCGGCTGGTCCTGGCACTTCCCGCCGTACCTCTGGCACCTCGGCGCCGAGGCGACGAGCCCGGTGCGGGCCTGGGAGTTCGCCGCCGGCCCCGTGCGCGCGATGTGCGCGGCGGATCCCGAGTCCGGCCGGGCGATCGCGACCTGGGTGGGGGCCGCCGAGCGGCTGCACGCCTCCCGGGTCCGGCTGCCCCCCGCCTCACCGCCCGGGACGAGGGCCGTGGGAGGACGGCCCGCGCGCGTCCTGTTCGCGGGCCGTCACCCGGTGGGCAGCGGGACCCGCCAGCTGAGCGTGGTGCCGCCGCCGTCGGGGCGCGTCAGCTCCAGGCGCCCGCCGAGCTTCGCCGCGCGCTCGGCCATGTTGCGCAGCCCGCTGCGGCGGCCGTCGGGCGCGATGCCCACGCCGTTGTCCGAGACGGTCAGGCACACCTCGCGGCCGTCGGTCGTCAGCACCACCTGAGCGCGGTCGGCGCGCGCGTGCCGGGCGATGTTGGTGAGGGCCTCGGAGAGCACCGCCATGACGTGGTCGGCGATCTCGGGCGGTACGTCCGTGTCCACCAGGCCCTCCATGCGCACGCTGGGCGCGAGGCCCAGGACGGGGGCCGCCTCGCCCACCGCGCGCACGACCCGGGCCCGCAGGCCGCCGCCGCTCGCGGCGCCCCCGTGGGTCCGCAGCCCGAAGATAGTCGACCTGATGATCTTGATGGTCTCGTCGAGGTCGTCCACGGCCCGCAGGACCCGCTCGGCGGCCTCGGGGTGCTCGATGAAGCGGCCCGCGCTCTGCAAGGTCATCCCGGTCGCGAACAGCCGCTGGATGGCCAGGTCGTGCAGGTCCCGGGCGATCCGGTCACGGTCCTCCAGCACGGCGATCTGCTGGGCGTCCCGCCGGCGCTCGGCCAGTTCCATGGCGATCGCGGCCTGGCCGGCGAACCCCCGGAGCATCTCGGTCTCCTTGGCCAGGAAGACCGGCCGGCCCGCCTCGCGGGCCACCAGGACCACCCCGCGCACCCCGCCCTCCCCGGTACCGATGGGCACGGCCACGGCGGGGCCGAGACCGCCGAAGCGCGGGGGCTCGGACGAGATCCGGGTGTCGTGGTCGACGTCGTCGCTGGAGACCGGGGCCGCGGCGGAGAAGGCCAGGCCCATGAGGCTGTCCCGCGGGGGCAGCACGAGTCCGCGGTGTGCCTCCGCCTCCGCGCCCACGGCGATCTCCACGGAGAGCGACCCGGTGTCCGCCATGGGCAGCGCCACCGCCGCCAGGGCCGACCCCGTGATCTCCCGGGCGCGCTCCGCGATCAGCTCCAGGGCCTCCGCGCGCTCGCTGCCGGACATCAGACAGTGACCGATCTCCGCGTTCGCCAGCAGCCAGCGCTCGCGCAGCCGGGACTCCTCGTACAGGCGGGCGTTGTCGATCGCGACGCCGGCGGCGACGGCGAGCGTCGACAGCACCGATTCGTCCTCCTCGTCGAAGTCCGCGCCCCCGCGCTTCTCGGTCAGGTAGAGATTGCCGAAGACCTGGTCACGGACCCGGATCGGAACGCCGAGGAAGCTGTTCATCGGCGGATGGCCGGGCGGGAAGCCGTACGAGGCGGGGTGCTCCGAGATCTTCGGCAGGCGCAGCGGTTCGGGGTGACGGATCAGCTCGCCGAGGATGCCGTGCCCCTCCGGGTAGGGCCCGATCGCGGCGATCTCCTTCTCGGACATGCCGACGGTGTGGAAGGCCGACAGGGTCGTGCCGTCGGGCCCGATGACGCCGAGGGCGGCGTACTCGGCGTCCACGAGCACGGCCGCGGCCTCCACGATCGAACGGAGCGCCTGTTCCAGCTCCAGCTCACGGCCGACGGAGAGGACCGCCTCCAGGAGGCTGTGCACCCGGTCGCGGGTGCCCCGGGCCGCGTCGATCCGGGCCTGCAACTCCTCCAGCAGCTCGTCCAGTCTCAGCTGCGGCAGGCGTACGCGGGGCTCCTCCGGGCGCTCCACCACATGCCTCCAGGTCCCCTCACCGCGCCGGCCCGGCGCCGACGGGGCTTCTCCACGGTATCCGGTCCTGCTCCGGGGGCGGCACGCGGTACCGGCCCCCGCCCACCGGCCGCGGCCGGGACCCTCGGCCGCCGATCGGGGACGTACGGCACTGGCGCAGCGGACGGTCCTCGCCGAGGGTGGACCCAGGAGCGGCACCGATCCCCCGCGGTGTCGCTCCGTCGCGTCACCCTGACCGTCCGCCGGCCGGTGCGGGGCCGGGTCCCGGTGGGGACGGGTCCCGACCGGGCCGGGAGTGGGGCCGTCCGGCCCTTCCGGGAGGCGGGCGGGCCCGGTTCGCTGGTGCCATGCCCGAGAACCACGAGCTGCCCGGGTCGGCGCTCCTCGCCGGGCCCGTCGCGGCACCGGCGCAGGAAGACGGCCCCGGCCCCACGGTGCTGACCCTGCGCGGAGAGATCGACCTGCTGACCGCGCCGGCCCTGTCGGAACGGCTCGACGCGCTCACCGCGCGTCCGCGCCCCGACCTGGTCCTGGACCTGCGCCCGACCGAGTTCATCGACTGTGCCGGCCTGGGCGTCCTGTGCCGGGCGCGCAACCGCACCCTGGCCCGGGGCGGACGGCTGCGTCTGGTCACGAACAGCGCCCGCTTCCTGCGGATGCTGCGCCTGACGGGCCTGTGGGGCATCTTCGAGGTGCGGCCCCGGCTCCCCCGGCCCGCGCGGCGCGCCGCGTGAGGGGGGCCGATCGGCCCTGGTGCGTACGGCACCGGCAGGTCATGATCGGGCTCTGGGACAGTCCGCAGCCCGCCGTCCCCGGGGAAGAAGAGGTCGCCATGCCCGAGACACGCACCTTCACGGAGCAGGACCCGATCCGGGTCTTCCTGGTGGACGACCACGAGGTGGTCCGGCGCGGTCTGGCCGACCTGCTCGACACCGAGCCGGACATCCGCGTGGTCGGTGACGCGGACACCGCCGGACACGCGCTCGCCCGCGGTCCCGCCCTGCGCCCGCACGTCGCCGTGCTCGACGTACGCCTGCCCGACGGCGACGGCATCTCGGTCTGCCGGGAGCTGCGTGACCGGATGCCGGGGCTGGCCTGCCTGATGCTCACCTCGTTCGACGACGAGGACGCCCTGCTGGACGCCATCATGGCCGGGGCCTCGGGTTACGTCCTCAAGCAGATCAAGGGCTCCGACCTGGTGTCGGCGGTCCGTACCGTCGCCTCCGGACAGTCGATGCTGGACCCCGCGACCACGGCCCGGCTGATGCGCTCCCTGCGGGCCGATCCGGCCGGGAACCCGTCCCTGCCGCCCGAGTTGGCGGGTCTGTCACCGCGCGAACGGGACATCCTGGCGCTGATCGGGGACGGGCTGACCAACCGTGAGATCGGCAAGAGGCTGTACCTGTCGGAGAAGACCGTCAAGAACCACATCTCGCGCCTGCTGGCCAAACTGGGGGTGCAGCGCCGGGTCCAGGCCGCGGTCCTCGCCTCCCACCTCGGCCAGCACGGGTCGGACGCGGGCCCGTTGCGCTGAGCCGGACAGGACGCGCGCTCGATTCACGGTGTCCTCGCGGGAGCCTGCGCCGGCTTGCGGAAGGCCCTCAGGCTGAAGCGCGGGTCGGGGCGCGGGCGGTCCTGGTCGGGGAGTCCGGCCAGGCGGGCGGCGAACTCCTCGGTGCGCGGCTCACCGGGCGGCAGCAGGGTGAACCAGCCGCGGTGCAGGTCGGCGATGGTGGTGCGGGGGCTGCGCCCCTGCCCCGAGCCGCGGAAGGAGCCGTGTCCGGCGGGTCCGAGTCCGTGCCGGGCGGCGTGGGCGGTGACGGTTCCCGCGGCGTCGGCGGCGGGACGGCGCGGGCGGGCGGCGAGGACGGTGTCGATGTCGCTGCCGACGTCGTGCGCGGCGGCCTTGTCGACCGTGGTGACGTACACCCCGCCGGGCCGCAGCACGCGGGCGCACTCGCCGACGACCGCGCCCACGTCCTCGGGGTCCAGCAGGTGCAGCAGCCAGATGCTGGTGACCGCGTCGAAGGCGCCGTCCGGGAAGGGCAGTCGGCGGCTGTCTGCCCGTACGACCGCGCCAGGCAGCCGGGCCGACGCCCTGCGCACCATGGCCGGGGTGAGGTCCGCGCCGGTCACCCGCAGCCCCGGGCGTGCGGCGGCGAGCCGCCGGGTGACGATCCCGGTGCCGCAGGCGACGTCCAGGAGACGGCCCGGCCCCCCGGGTATCAGACCGAGGACGGCCCGTGCGGCCTCCTGGGCGCGGGCCTCGCCGCCGCGCGAGGTGTCGTAATCGCCGGCTTCCTTGTCGTAGTCGAGCACATCGCTCAGTGTGCTCCGTGGCCTGGCGCGATGTCCTCCACCCTGCGGGCGAGGGCGAAGTCCTTCGCGGTGACGGCGCCGCCCGCGCTGTGGGTGTTGACGCCGAGGGAGACGGTGTTGTAGCCGAGGGTGAGGTCGGAGTGGTGGTCCAGCTCGTCCTGGATGCCGGCGATGTGCACGACGAGGGCCGCCGCCGCGAAGTGGGAGCCCAGCCGGTAGGAGCGGGTGAGGCGGTCGCCGTCCACCGACCAGCCGGGCAGCTCGGCCAGCCGGTCCTCGATCTCCTTCTGCGACAGCGGTTCGACGGCCATGGCCCGGGCTCCCTTCACCGCGTGCCCCCCTCCGGGGCGTGGCGGGTACGGGTTCAGCCTGCCACGCCGGCGAAGGGCTCGGCATACCGACGCGGCCCGGACACCATCCGGTCGTCCCCCCGCCCCGGCTCCACTAGGGTCGGCTGCATGCCTCTCCTCGCGTCCGCTCCCACCGCTCCCGTCGACGTCACCGGCAAGGGCGTCGGCCCGCTGTTGCGCGCCTGGCGTGAGCGGCGCCGGATCTCGCAGCTGGACCTGGCGCTGCGCGCCGACTCCTCCGCGCGGCACATCAGCTTCATCGAGACCGGCCGGTCCCGGCCCAGCGAGGAGATGGTGCTGCGGCTCGCCGAGCAGCTCGACGTGCCGGTGCGGGAGCGCAACGCCCTGCTGCTGGCGGCCGGTTACGCGCCGCGCTATCCGGAGACCCCGCTGGACGACCCGGCGCTGGACGCGCTGCGAGACGGCCTGGAGCGGCTCATCCGGGGCTACGAGCCCTATCCGGCGCTGGTGGTCGACGCCGGGTACACGGTCGTCGCCGCGAACCGGGGCATCGCCCTGCTGCTGGACGGCGTGCCGGAGGAGCTGATGGTCCCGGCGCCGAACGCGATGCGGCTGACCCTGCACCCGCAGGGGATGGCGCCGCGCATCCGGAACCTGCGGCAGTGGCGCGGACATCTGCTGGCCCAGATGGAGCGGGAGATCGCCCTGCACCGCTCGGACCGGCTCCGCGCCCTGTACGAGGAGGTGGCGGCCTATCCGGTGCCCGAGGAGCCGTCCGGCGGCGAACCGGCCGAGCCCGTGCCGTACTTCGCGCTGCCGCTGCGCATCGAGCACGCCGGGCGGACCCTGTCGTTCGTGTCCTCGATCTCCACGTTCAACACGCCGATGGACGTCACGGTCGCCGAGCTCGCCATCGAGACGTTCCTGCCGGCGGATCCGGCGACCGCCAAGTACCTGCACACCCTGGCCGGTTGAGGTTGGTCGCCTCGGGCAGGTGTGCGAGACGGCAACACGTGACAGACTGCTCCCCGCGTTGATCGGTGCGCAGGGGAGGGCGTGGCGGTGAGTGAGCGGCGGGCTGCGCCCACCGTGGGCCAGGTGGTGCTGGGCAAGCGGTTGCAGGAGCTGCGGGAGGCGGCGGGCCTGAGCCGTGAGGAGGCCGCCCGGGTCCTGCGGGTGGCGTCGGCGACCGTACGGCGGATGGAGATGGCCGAGGTCGCGTTGAAGATCCCCTACGTACAGGTGCTGGTGACCACCTACGGGGTGCCCGAGGAGGAGGCCGACGCGTTCGTGCGGCTGGCCGAGGAGGCGAACCAGCCGGGCTGGTGGCAGCGGTTCCACGACGTGCTGCCGGACTGGTTCAGCCTGTACGTCAGTCTGGAGGGCGCCGCCCGGGTCATCCGCTCCTACGAACCGCACTTCGTGCCCGGTCTGCTCCAGACCGAGGAGTACGCGCGCGCGGTCATGGAGGCGGGGACGATCGGGCAGACCTCGCCGGAGACGGTCGAACGGCATGTCTCGCTGCGCATGGAGCGGCAGCGGCTGCTGGAGCGGGAGGACCCTCCCCACCTGTGGGTGATCATGGACGAGACGGTGCTCAGACGTCCGGTGAGCACGCGGTCCGAGGTGCTGCGGGACCAGTTGGACCGGCTGCTGGAGTACGCCGTGCGGGACCGGGTCACGCTCCAGATCGCCGAGTTCGCGGCGGGCCCGCATCCGGGGACGTACGCACCGTTCACGCTGTTCCGGTTCGCCGAGCCGGAGCTGCCGGACATGGTGTTCACCGAGTACCTGACGGGCGCCCTCTATCTGGACTCGCGTCAGGAGGTGGCCGCGCACCTGGAGGTGCTGGACCACATGACGGCCCGGGCCGCGTCCGCCCAGCGCACGCTGAAGCTGCTGCGGGAGCACCGCGAGAGCCTCTGAGCCCCGGGTGACCCGTAGGGGCCCGCTGGTGCCGCTCCTGGTCCGGCGTGACCCGTACGGGTCTGCGGACAGGTGCGTCCCCGGGGCCGCCCCTAGGTTCTGAGTAGTGCCCGAGGGGTGCGGCCCCCGTCGACGCGGGCGGGCCCGCCCCGACGACGCGAAGGAGGCCCGATGCCCTCGGACGCGGTGCTCTACCAGGCGGCGGCCCTGTGCCTGACCTACCCGGACGACGACCTGGTCGCCCGGCTGCCACTGCTGCGCGAGGCCGCCCCGCCGCTGCGGGCGTTCACCGACCACGCGGCCGTCACCCCGCGGCGGGAACTGGCCGCGCACTACGAGCGGGTCTTCGACCTCGGGAACCGGCACAGCCTGTACCTGAGCCGGTGGCACGACGGCGGCACCCGGCGGCACGGGACGTCCCTGGTCCGCTTCCAGGACGTCTACCGCCGGCACGGCCTGGAGTGCAGCGGCGAGGAACTGCCGGACTTCCTGCCGGCGGTGCTGGAGTTCACCGCGCGGACCGGCGACACCAGCCTGCTGACCGAGTACCGCGACGGCCTGGAGCGGCTGCGCACGCGGCTGACCGACTACGGCACCCCGTACGCGGACGTCCTGGACGCGGTCTGCGCCACCCTGCCGGCCGCACCCACCGGAACGCCCCCGTGACGCGCCCCGGCCGGGCGGCCGGGGCGCGACGGCCACCGGCGGACGATCGCCCCCCGGGCGAGGGCGCGGCAGCCCGCGTGGGGCGGGGGTCAGGCCAGCTCGGCCGTCAGGGTGATCGTCGTACCGGTCAGGGCCTGGCTGACCGGGCAGTTCTTCTTGGCGTCCTCGGCGGCGGACCGGAAGCCGTCCGCGTCCAGGCCGGGCACCTCGCCGCGCACGGTGAGGTGGATGCCGGTGATGCCCTCGCCGGGCTGGAAGGTGACGTCGGCGTTGGTCTCCAGCCGGGTGGGCGGGGTGCCGGCGCCGGCCAGGGCGTGCGAGAGGGCCATGGAGAAGCAGCTGGAGTGGGCGGCGGCGATCAGTTCCTCGGGGCTGGTCTTGCCGTTCGCGTCCTGGGCGCGCGAGGCCCACGTGACCGGCTGCTGGCCGATGCCGGAGGAGTCGAAGGTGACGATGCCGTTGCCTTCGAGCAGGTTGCCTTCCCAGACGGTGTGCGCGGTGCGCGTGGTTGCCACGATGCTTCCTTTCGCGAGTGTCGCGGTTCCGGGGTTCCCGGATGTCCCTATCCGATCACATCCGGGCTCATCGCACTCCGAAGACCGGCCCACGGCGCGTGAACGGCAGGTGACGTCCCCGCGGGACCGGAGTCCGAGGACGGTGCGGGGGGTACGGCGGTGCGGCCGGGGGTCAGGCGGCCCGCTCCTCCGCCACGTCCGGGGCGAGCGGCACCTGGGGGCCGTCCAGCTCGCTCAGCCAGCGGCGCAGCACACGGTGGATGTGCTCGGCGCCGGTCAGCTCCTCCCCGTCCCCGGCCGGTGCGGACAGCTCGTGCGGGGAGAGCAGGAACGGGTGGGACTGCGCGCCGCCGAGCCCGCCGTGCGAGCCGATCTGCTCCTCGAAGGCGAGGACTTCGCCGTCGGCGGGGTCGTAGGCGGAGTTCACCATGATGTCGGCGGTGTGCGGGAAGGAGTGGGTGCGGCGGACGGCGTCGGCGGCACCGGGGCCGAAGCGGGCCAGCGGGCCGGGCTCGTCGTCCAGCTCGGCCAGGGGGATCTCGGCACCGTAGGCGCCGAGGACGACGCCGTCGTGCTCCTCGCTGCGCACGAGGAGGAAGCCGACGCCCGGGTGGTTGGCGAGCGTGGTGAGCAGGGCGGGGTGGCGGGCGTCGATCTCTTCCTTGGTCATGCGGTGCGGGACGTCCGGGAAGGAGATGAGGCCGAGGTTGCCGGAGGCCAGCACGATCGGCTCGGAGCGGCGGGAGGGGCGGTGGTGCTCGCCCTTCTCCTCCACCGGCCGGCGCAGGGCGGCGCGGACGGCCGCGCGGGCCTCGGCGCCGCTGCGGGTGCGCTGGGCCCGGCGCGGGACGTGCAGTCCGCAGCCGGCCCGGACCAGGTCGCCGAGGGTGAGGCCGTAGCGGGCGCGGAACGTTTCGCCGGGGCTCTGTCCGTGGTCGGAGAGGACGACGATCCGGTAGGGGCGCGGGGCGTGTTCGGCGACCCGTTCGAGGAGGGCGAGGGAGCGGTCGAGGCGTTGCAGGACCTTCTCGGCGTCGCGGCTGCGCGGGCCGGAGTGGTGGGCGACCTCGTCGTAGGCGACGAGGTCGGCGTAGACGGCGGTGCGGCCGGCGAGCATGTCGCCCATGACCGCGGCGACGACGACGTCCCGTTCGACGACGGTGGCGAAGGCGCGGACGAACGGGTAGAGGCCGCCCCGGCCGACGCGCGGGCGTTGTCCCCGCAGCCGGGCGCGGGTGGACTGGCCGATCTCGCGGCCCACCTCGGCGACGAACGACAGGGCGGTGCGGACGGCGCCCGCCGGGTCGCGGAAGTAGGCGAAGTACCCGGCGCGGGAACGGTTCCCCGGGCCGCGGCGGCGGGCGGCGATCGACAGGACGAGGGCCTGCTCGGCGGCGCCGCCGCTGAACAGGTTGCCCCGGCTGGCGCCGTCGACGGTGAGCAGTCCGCCGTCGCCCGTGTGCCGTATGGCCCGGCGTTGCAGTTCGGCGGCGCTCGTCGGCCGGTTGCAGACCATCACCTCGCCCCGGTCCTTCTCGTACCAGCGGAACGCCGGCACGTCGAAGGTGCTGCCGTGCAGGATGCCGAGCTGGCTGGCACCGGTCTGGCTGGACCAGTCGGTGCGCCAGGGGGTCAGGCGGTGGGTGGGCCGGGCACGGCCGACCGCCGCTCGCGGGGTGCCGTCCGCCGGCCGTACGCCGTCGCCGCCGGACAGCCAGCGGCCCACCGTCGGCATCAGCCCCTTGCGGACCGCGTCGACCAGGACGTCGTGGCCGACGCCGTCGAGTTGCACGCACAGCAGTCCGGGCGCGGTGGGACAGGGCGGATGGTCCCGTCGGCTGCGGGTGGCGAGGCGGTGCAGGCGGCGCCGGTAGGTCTCGTCGTCGCGCACGGCGAGGGCCGCGCCGGTGGCGGACGCGACGGCGGACATCACGGCGGCCACGATGACGGCCGTCTCGGGCGCGGCCTCGCCGCGCCCGGAGGGATTGATGCGCAGGGCGAGCAGCAGCAGGGAGCCGTTGAGGAAGAAGACCAGCAGGCCGAGGACGAGGGCGGGGACGAGCAGCAGCAAGCGCACCAGGAGCGGCCAGACCACGGCCGAGAGGATGCCGAAGGCGCCCGCACCGCAGGCGGCGGCCACGGCGATGCGGGTGGCGCTGTCACCGTCGGCGGACTGGAGCTGGAAGTCGGGCAGGATCGCGGCGAGGACCAGCATGGTGACCGTGGAGACCGCCCATACGGCGACGCTCCGCCCGACCTGACTGGCGATCCGTCGCCACCGCACCCCGCCCACGCCCCGCACACCTCACGTCCCGGCCCTCCCCCACCCTGTGGCCGGGGGGCCTCCTCTCGCTTCACCGGCCCGATCGAGCCGGCTCCACCTTGTCACACGTGCGGCCGTCCGCCCGGGCGGGCCATCGGAAAACGGGGACCGGGAGGGGGTCACCGTCCGTCGTAGCCGGCCGTCGGCATCGACAGCCGGCGGTGCACCCGCGCCTTCATCTGCGCGTCGTACGCCGGCTCGGCCCGCCCCACCGTCTCCACGCGCACGCCCCGGCGCGCGCATTCGGCGGTGAACTCCTCCACCGACGACAGGGCCCGGCGCAGCACCCGGAGGCTGGGCGCGACGAACACGTCCACTCCGGGCCGCACCCCGTCCCAGAGCGCGCAGTGGTCGAAACGCAGTCCGCCGACGAGAAGTTCCCGGGCGACCACGTAGCCGTGCTCGGCGGCCCAGCGGGCGCACATCGCGTGCTGGCTGCGCGAGTCCACCAGGAAGGGGTCGGCCTCCAGCTCCACCAGGGGTGTGAGGCTGGCGATGGCGGTGACCCGCACGGTCGTGAGCGCCCCGAAGGCACCCCGCGGCTGTCCCATGGCGTCCCCCTCACCTCCGGGTTTCGCCGCCGACCCTACTCCTGCCCGTAGGCTTCGGGGAGTCGCGTGAAGGAGGCGAAGAAGGTGCCGGTGGAGATCACGTGGTGGGGTCACGCCACCTGTGCGCTGGAGGATGCGAACGTACGCCTGCTGACCGACCCCCTGTTCGCCCGCCGGCTGGCGCACCTGCGGCGCCGCCGGGGTGCGGTGCCGCCCCCCGGGGCCCGGCGCGCGGACGTGGCGCTGGTCTCCCACCTGCACGCGGACCATCTGCACCTGCCGTCGCTGGCCTGCCTCGACCCGGGCACGCGCCTGCTCGTGCCCCGGGGCGCACCACGGGCGGTACCCGGTCTGCGCCGGCTGCGGCAGCTGCGGCAGCTGCGGATCACCGAGGTGGCTCCCGGTGACGAGGTGCGGATCGGCGAGCTGCTGGTGCGTGTGGTGCCGGCGCTGCACGACGGGCGGCGGCTGCCGGTGGGTCCGCACCGCTCGCCCGCGCTGGGCTACGTCGTCGAGGGCGAGGCGCGGACGTACTTCGCCGGGGACACGGGGCTGTTCGACGACATGGCCGAGCGGGTGGGGCCGGTGGACGTGGCGCTGCTGCCGGTGGGCGGCTGGGGGCCGTACCTCGGGGAGGGGCATCTGGACGCGGGCCGCGCGGCACGCGCGCTGGCCCGGCTGGCGCCGCGGCTGGCGGTGCCGGTGCACTACGGGACGTACTGGCCGATCGGCATGGACGCGGTGCGCCCGCACGAGTTCCACGCGCCGGGCGACGAGTTCGTGCGGCTGGCGGCGGTGGCCGCGCCGGGGGTGGCGGTGCACAAGCTGGGGCACGGGGAGAGCGTGCGGCTGGAGGTCGCGCGGTGACATGGCTGGCCGACGTGTCGCGGGCGGTGACGCCCGGGCCGACGCAGCAAGTGATGGGCTATCCGTCGTTGTTCCTGCTGGTGCTGGTCGGGGCGCTGGTGCCGGTCGTGCCGACGGGCGCGCTGGTGAGTTCCGCGGCGGTGGTGGCGTTCCATCAGACGACGCCGTTCCCGCTGGCGTTGGTGTTCGTGACGGCGTCGCTGGCCGCGTTCCTGGGGGACGCGGCGCTGTACTGGCTGGGGCGGCGCGGGATGCGTTCGAAGAACGGGTCGCGGTGGCTGGAGGCGATACGGTCGCGGGCGCCGGAGGAACGGCTCGCGCAGGCGCGGGGGAAGCTGGCCGAGCACGGGGTGGCGGTGCTGGTGCTGTCCCGGCTGGTGCCGGCCGGGCGGATACCGGTGATGCTGGCCTGTCTGATGGCGGAGTGGCCGCTGAGGCGGTTCGCGCGGGGGAATCTGCCTGCCTGTCTCGCCTGGGCGGCCACGTACCAGGTGATCGGGATAGTGGGGGGTTCGCTGTTCGCCGAGCCGTGGGAGGGGGTCGTGGTGGCGGTGGTGCTGACCGTCGTCATCAGCGCGGCGCCCGGTGTGTGGCGGCGGGTCCGGGCCGCCGGGTGAGGGGGCGCCGGGACGCCGCGTCAGTCCAGCACTCTTGAGCCGCCGACCGGCAGGTCCCACAGGTCCTCGCGCTCCAGCCCCGCCTTCTCCCAGGCCGTCCGCGCTCTGGTGAGCGGCTCCAGGACCGGCTCCGCGGAGAGGATGAACGTGGCCCAGTGCATGGGGGCCATGCGGCGGGCGCCGAGGTCGAGGGTGGCCTGGACCGCGTCCTCGGGGTCGCAGTGGACGTCGCTGAGCCACCAGCGGGGGTCGTAGGCGCCGATGGGCATCAAGGCGAGGTCGATGCCGGGGTAGCGGCGGCCGATGCGGGAGAACCAGTGGCCGTAACCGGTGTCGCCGGCGAAGTAGAGGCGCTGTCCGTCGGGGTCGGTCAGGACCCAGCCGCCCCACAGGCTGTGGCAGGTGTCGGTGAGGGTGCGCTTGGACCAGTGGTGGGCGGGGACGAAGTCGAAGCGGACACCGGACAGTTCGGCGCCCTCCCACCAGTCGAGTTCGGTGACGCGGGTGAACCGGCGGCGCCGGAACCAGCGGCCGAGGCCGGCGGGTGCGAACACCGGGGTGTCGCGCGGGAGTCGGCGCAGGGTGGGGGCGTCCAGGTGGTCGTAGTGGTTGTGGCTGATGACGACGGCGTCGACGCGGGGCAGGCTCTCCCAGGGCACGCCCACGGGGGTGACGCGGGCCGGGGTGCCGAGGATGCGGCGGGACCAGACGGGGTCGGTGAGGACGGTCAGGCCGCCGATACGGACGATCCAGCTGGCGTGTCCCGCCCAGGTGACGGCGAGGGTGCGGGTGTCGACGCGGGGCAGCGGGGCCGGTGCGTAGGGCAGACGGGGGATGTCGGCGAGACCTTCGGGTCCGGGGCGCACGGCGCCTTCGCGGGCGAAGCGGGCGAGGGCCTTCAGGCCGGGCAGCGGGGCGGTGAGCCGGTCGTGGAACGTGCGGGGCCAGGCGCGGTGTTCGCCGAGCGGGCGGGGCTCGGCCAGGGGCGGGGAAGGGGGCGCGAGGGGGGCCGGCGTGCCGGGTTCGCCGGCTGCCACGGCCGTGGCCGGGCCGGGCTCATGCGTCTGCTGCGTCTGCTGCGTCATCGAGGATGCTCCCATCGCTGAGCGTCGTCGCGGAGATCGTCGAAGGCCGACCTCAAGGAGATCAACGCCCGTTGCACGTGTGGCAGTTCCAACGGTTCGGGTGACGTGAGGCTTTCCGTGCGTTCCTCGTCCGTGGCGCCCAGCAGGGGCCCGGTGGCGAGCCGGACGCGCAGCGCTCCGAGGTCGTCGCCGAAGCGGTGGCCGCCGGGCGCGGGCATGCCGAGCCGTGCGGTGAGGAAGTCCTCCAGTTCCTGTGCGTCGCCGACGCCCTGGGCGGCGAGCGGTTCCCGCAGCGGGCCGAGATCGACGTACAGGTGCCGGCCGGCCTGCGGGGGCCGGGCGAGCGCGCCGGCGGCGACGACGGCGGCGTGCGCGGCGGCGGCCACGCGCGCGTGCAGCCGTACGGTGGCCTCGCGGCGCTCGATGACGGGCGGGGGCTCGTCCAGGGCGTAGCCGGCGACCGCCGCGACCGGTGCGGGGAGACGGGCGCCGAGGGCGGTGAGGATGTCGAGCACGCGCGCGTGGAGGTGCCGTCCGCTGTCGGTGGCCGGGAAGCGGGCGACGGCGGCGGGCCAGCCGGGGGGCAGCAGGGCGCCGGCCAGGTCGGTGACGACGGTGACCTGGCCGGGCCACATCTCGGCGGGGCTGAGCAGGACGGTGTCGTGCGGGGCGTGCAGGGTGTCCCGCCAGGTCTCGTCGCTGACCAGGTGCAGGCCCTCGGCGGTGGCCGCCTCGACGGTCTCGTGCAGCAGTTCGGGCGGGGTGACGGTGGCGGTGGGGTCGTCGGCGACGGACAGCACCAGCAGCCGGGGGTCACCCCCCTCGGCACGGACCCGGCGGACGGTCTCCAGCAGCGCGTACGGGTCGGGGACCCCGCCGCCCTCGGCCGGGGTCGGGACGTGGAAGGCGGGCCGGCCGAGGACGCGGGCGTACGGGGCCCACCAGGCCGGGCACGGCCGGGGTACGAGGACGTCCGCCCCGTCACCGGCGAGCGCGGCGGTCAGGGCGAGCAGCAGGGCGGGGGCGCCGGGTCCGGCGGCCACCTGGTCGGGGACGCAGGGCAGGCCGCGCCGGGTCCAGTAGCCGCAGGCCGCCTCCAGCAGGGCGGGGGCGCCGCCGACGGGCTGGGCGTCGGCGCGGCTCGCGGAGGCGGAGAGCACGGCGGACAGTTCGGGGAGCACGGGCAGGCCGTCGCCGGGGAGCGGCGGGCCGTAGCGGACGGCGCCGTGGCCTTCTTCGAGGTCCGTCCGCCGCATGTCCGCCTCCGCGCAGTCCGTGGTGCCGTCGTGCCACCCGCTCCGGGCCGTGCCGTCCGCGTGGGCTGCCGTGCCGTCCGCGTGTGCCGCGTGGGTCTGCGACCTGTCCGGGCGGGTGTCCGTCTCGTCGTGCGTGTCCTGCCGTGTCCTGTGGTGCTCCGGGCCGGCTGTGCGGCGGGCGGTTCCGGTGAGGTCCGTGGGAGGTGCCCTCGGGAAGGTGTGTACCCGCCGGACGGCCCTCCATGGGCGGTGCCGGGAGTTGCCCGGATCACATCCCCGCGCTTTCGCCTCCCCGGAAGAGTCGGTGGCCGGACACCCGGTGGCCGAACAGCCGGTAGACGGCGCCCGCGCAGGCGGCGGCGATGAGGGCGGCGCCGGCGGCCAGGGCGGGGACCGAGTCGTCGAAGGTGCCGCCCCGTCCCGCGTCCACGCCGTGCTGGACGCCGGCGGGCGCGCAGGGGTCGGAGCCGTGGGACTCGCCACAGGTGCGGCCGTCCGAGCAGCCCCCCTCGCCGGACTCCGCGCACCAGTGGTCGTCATGGCCGCAGGAGCCCGCCCCCGCACCGGCTCCCACCCCCGCGCACTCCCGCCCGGAACCGTCCTGCCCGGCGGGGTCCTTGCCCGTGCCGGCGGCGTCCTTGCCCGTGCCGTCCCGCCCGGCGGAGTCCTTCCCGGTGTTCTGCCGTCCACCGCCGTCCTGCCCGCCCCCGTCCTGCCCGGCACCGTCCCGCCCGGCTCCCGTCCCGCCCCCGTCCTGGCCGCCGTCGTCCGGCCCGGTCACCCGCCCGGGCCCCACCTCGCCCGCGCCGGCCCGGCCGGCACCGTCCTGGCCGAAACCGTCCTGCCCGGCGCCGTCCCACCCTTCGTCCGGCCCGGTCCCGGCGCCCGGGTCCCCGAGGCCGTCCAGTCCGGGCACGGCCCCCGTGCCCTCCCGCCCGGCGTTCTGCGGGCTGTCCTGACCGCACAGTGCGCCGTCCGCGCAGGCCGTGACCGGCGCCGTGGGGGCCTCGCCGCTCCGGGTGACGGAGTGGCCGCCGGTCAGGGGCGTGCCCGGGGCCGGGGAGCCGGACGGACAGGGGGCGCCGGCGGTCCGGGCGGCAGCGGGGCCGGTGGCCCGACGCGCCCTCCCGGTATCGCCCCCGGCGGTGGCGCGGGTGGTGCCCGAGGCGGCGGCCGGCACGACCGGCGCCGGCACGCTGAGGGGGTCGCAGAACGCGGGCGCGGTGGGGGTGCCGGAGACGGGGGCCGCGGCGGCGGGGCCGGTGAGGGCGAGCACGGCACCGGCGGCGAGGGCGGCGGACAGGGCGCGGGCGGTGCGGCGCATGGAGGGACTCCTCGGCGGGCAGCGGACGGCGGACGGCAGGCAACGGGCAGCGGCGGCACGGCCGGGCGCCGGTGCGCGGTGCGGCGTACACCGGCGTGCCGGTCGCGCGCGGTGTGACCGTCGCACAGCGCGTCGGCGACACCGTGCGGTGCCCGGGTGACGGAAGGACACGGGTCGTGCCCTCGCTGCCATGACAGCCCGCGTGCCGCCGTACCGCGCGCGGCCGGAGCCCATTCGCGGGACACCCGGGGCCGGCCGGGTGACAGTCCGGCCGACGGCAGGCTCAAGGCGCCCCGGAACCCGCTCCGTACCCGCCCCCGGAGGTTTTCCGCCCCCCGCGCAGGTCACTCGGTATCCGCTGACCGGATCGTCCGCTACGCACTGCACCGGGAGGTCTCTCCATGAGCACCAAGGTCTCGGACCACATCCTCGAGCGCCTGCGCGCCTGGGGGGTGGAACAGGTTTTCGGCTACCCGGGTGACGGCATCAACGGGCTGCTCGCCGCCTGGGGCCGCGCCGAGGACCAGCCGCGGTTCATCCAGTCCCGGCACGAGGAGATGTCCGCGTTCGAGGCGGTCGGGTACGCGAAGTTCAGCGGCCGGATCGGGGTCTGCGCGGCGACGTCGGGGCCGGGTGCCATCCATCTGCTCAACGGCCTGTACGACGCGAAGCTGGACCACGTGCCGGTGCTGGCGATCGTCGGGCAGACCAACCGGACGGCGATGGGCGGTTCGTACCAGCAGGAGGTCGACCTGCACACGCTGTACAAGGACGTCGCCTCGGAGTTCGTCGAGACGGTGACCGTGCCGGAGCAGCTGCCGAACGTGCTGGACCGGGCGATCCGGACGGCGTACGCCCGGCGCTGCCCGACCGCGCTGATCATCCCGGCCGATGTGCAGGAGCTGGACTACTCGCCGCCGACGCACGAGTTCAAGATGGTGCCCTCCAGCCTGGGGATGAGTGACTACACGGTGACCCCGACGGACGAGGCGCTGCGCCGGGCCGCGGACGTGCTGAACGCGGGCGACAAGGTGGCGATCCTGGTCGGGCAGGGCGCCGCGGGCGCGGTCGCGGAGGTCCGGGAGGTCGCCGAGATGCTCGGCGCGGGGGTGGCGAAGGCGCTGCTCGGCAAGGACGTGCTGAGCGACGAGCTGCCGTACGTCACCGGGCCGATCGGACTGCTGGGCAGCCGGCCGTCGTACGAGATGATGCGGGACTGCGACACGCTGCTGACGATCGGCTCGTCCTTCCCGTACGCGCAGTTCATGCCGGACTTCGGCAAGGCGCGCGGAGTGCAGATCGACATCGACCCGCACATGATCGGGATGCGCTACCCGTACGAGGTGAACCTGGTCGGTGACGCCCGGGCCACGCTGCGGCGGCTGATCCCGATGCTGAAGGCGGAGGGGCGCGGGCGCGAGTGGTACGACACGGTGTGCGCGAACGTGAAGCGCTGGCACGAGACGATGGAGCGGCGGGCCGGGCTGTCGGCCGATCCGATCAACCCGGAGCACGTGGCCCGGGCGCTCGACCCGCTGCTGCCGGACAACGCGATCCTCACCTCGGACTCGGGGTCGGTCGCCAACTGGTACGCCCGGCACATCACGATGCGGCCGGGCATGCGCGGTTCGCTGTCCGGGACGCTGGCGACGATGGGCCCGGGGGTGCCGTACGCGATCGGGGCGAAGTTCGCGCACCCGGACCGGCCGGTGTTCGCGCTGGTCGGGGACGGGGCGATGCAGATGAACGGCCTGGCGGAGATGATCACGGCGGCGAAGTACCGGGACCGCTGGTCGGATCCGCGGCTCGTGGTGGCCGTGTGGAACAACCAGGACCTGAACCAGGTGACGTGGGAGATGCGGGCCATGGAGGGCGCCCCGTCGTTCCTGCCGTCGCAGTCGATCCCCGATGTGCAGTACGCGGCCTTCGCCCGCTCGCTCGGTCTGACCGGGATCCGGGTGGAGAAGCCGGAGGACGTGGAGGCGGGCTGGCGGGCCGCCCTGGAGGCGGACGGACCGGCGGTGGTCGAGTTCCTCACCGACCCCGCCGTACCGCCGATCCCGCCCCACGCCAGCTGGGAGCAGATGGAGGCCACGGCCGCGTCGATCCTCAAGGGCGACGCCGACCGGGGCTCGATGGTCAAGCAGGGGCTGAAGGCGAAGGTGCAGGAGTTCCTGCCGGGCCGGCAGAAGCACTAGGCCGAGCGGTGACCGGGCGGCGCCGACCCCGTGTCGGACGTGCGGTACCGGGTACGCGGTGCGGACCTTCGACCCTCTGGAGGGAGACATGCAGCGAGGCAGTGACCGGCTGAGCGTCCACCGGGACGACGAGATGAAGCACGAACTGAAGGGGCTGCTCCGGTCCGGCCATCCCACACGCGTCGAGGAGTGGCACGACCCGGAGCCCGCCGCGGACGACGATCCGGAGGTGTGGAGCGGACCGGTGGGCGGTCTGGGGTCTCCGGCGTCGCTGGAGCGGACCCGGCTGGAGCTGGCCCGGCACCTGAGCCGGCACACCTTTCCCGCGAAGCCGGGCGAGCTGGCCCGGGCGCTGCGCCGGAGCAACGCGCCCGGCGGGCTGGTCGACGCGGTGGCCGCGCTGCCGCACGGCGGCCGGTACGAGAACATGCAGCAGCTGGCCGAGGCCGTGGCGGGCGGCGCATGAGCCAGGACCAGGCGGCCGGCATCGCGCGCGGTGCCACGGCCGACGTGGGGGACGCCACCACGCGGTCCTGCTGTACGGGCTGCTGCCCGGCTGGTTCGTGCCGGGGCTCGCCGACTGGGCGATGCACCGGCGGACCCGGATCGAGGACACGGCGGGGACGAAGGAGTCCCTGATCCATTCGTTGATGATGGCGGAGGTGGGCCTGCCCATCGCGCTCACCCTGCGCTACGAGGTCAATCCGCTGCTGCTGTCCGTGCAGCTCGGCGCGGCGGCGGTGCACGAGGCGACGGCGCTGTGGGACGTGCGGACCGCCGTCCACAGCGACCGTGAGATCAAGCCCGTCGAGCAGCACATCCACAGTTTTCTGGAGTCGCTGCCGTTCGGCGGGCTGGTCTCGCTGATGTGCCTGCACGCCGATCAGGTGCGGTCGCTGCTGCGCGGGGGGCGCGGGGACCCGGACGCGTGGCGTCTGGTGCCGCGCCGGCGCCCGCTGTCGCCCGGCTACCTGACGGGCATCGGTCTGGTGGTCGGCGCGTGCGTGCTGCTGCCGTACGGCGAGGAGCTGGCGCGTTGCCGGCGGGCGGCCCGGGCGAGGAAGCACCGGGCCCGGGCCCACCGGGCCACGCTGCGGAGAGTGAAAGGAAGCTGAGGATCATGCGTATCGCGTTTCTGGTGGCACCCGAGGGCGTCGAGCAGGTCGAGCTGACCGAGCCGTGGCAGGCGGCCTCCGGCGCCGGGCACCAGCCGGTGCTGGTGTCGACCCGGTCCGGGAAGATCCAGGCGTTCAACCACCTGGACAAGGCGGACACGTTCCCCGTGGACGAGGTGGTGGGTGAGGCCTCGGCCGGATCGTTCGGCGGTCTCGTCCTGCCGGGCGGGGTGGCCAACCCGGACTTCCTGCGAATGGACGAGAAGGCCGTCGCGTTCGTGAAGGACTTCTTCGAGCGGGGCCGTCCGGTCGCGGCGATCTGCCACGCGCCGTGGACGCTGGTGGAGGCGGACGTCGTACGCGGCCGGGTGCTGACCTCCTGGCCGAGTCTGCGCACGGACATCCGAAACGCCGGCGGCACCTGGGTGGACGAGCAGGTGAAGATCTGCGACCACGGCTCCAACCAGTTGGTGACCAGCCGCAAGCCGGACGACCTGAAGGCGTTCTGCGACGCGTTCCTGCACGTGTTCGCCGGCGAGGCCGGCTGACCGGACGCGGAGGTGAGGGGGCCGGCCCGTCAGGGGCCGGCCCTTTCGTGTCGGCGCCTGATCGGGTGAGGGGTGCCGTCCCGCGGGTGTTGCCGTGGGCGGCGTCAGGTGCCGGCCGTGCCCGGGGTCGCCGCCTCGCCGCAGCCGCGCTCACGGGCGCCCTCCCGGGTGCGGGCGGCGCTCACCAGGCGGCGGGGGTTGCGGCGCAGGTACTCGCCCTCCAGCTGCGCCATGCGCTCGTTGTGGGCCCGCAGCGCGTCGTTCGAGCCGTACAGGAGAGTGTCGTGGCGCGTGCGGTGGATCGTCTCCAGCTCCTTCATGAGCTGCTGGTCGTCCAGCCGGCTGGGGTCGACTCCGGTCATGGTGGTGCCCCGCTCGTCGTGTTCGTTCATGGGCTACGGGTACCCGCCCGGCACGCACTGCCCCGAGCGATTTCCGGGAGGAATCCATGGAGCTCGCGTTCCTGAATCCACTGTACGAACATCCGGGGTCCTGGGCCTCCGCATACATCGACCTGTCGCAGCACGACGAGGGCATGGAGCACCGCAGGCATCTGACGGCGGAGGCGGTGGCCCGGCGGCTGCGCGAGGAGGGCGCCGACGAGGCCACGTGCCGGGCGGTGTACGACACCGTGGACGCGCTGCGGCACAGCACGGAGCCGTACGGGCGGGCCGTCTTCGCCCGGAACGGCGAGATCGTGCTCCAGGTGCCGCTGACCCGGGCCCCGCCGCGGGGCCTGGTGCACTGGGGCACCCTGCCGCACGTCACGCCGCTGCTGGACCTGGCCGGGGAGGACCCGGTGTCGCTGGTGGCGTACATCGACCGCGCCGGTGCCGACTTCGAACTGCGCAGCGCGGTGCTCCGGGAGGAGGCCGGGCATGTGACGGGCAGCAGGCAGTGGCCGATGCACCGGGCGAGGGCCTCCGACTGGTCCGAGCGGCACTTCCGGCTGAAGGTGGAGAACACCTGGGAGCACAACGCCCGGGAGGTCGCCGGGGCCCTCGCGGCCTGCCAGGCCGAGACCGGGGCCGACCTGCTGATCCTGTGCGGGGAGGAGCGCGAGTGCCGGTCGGTGCGCGAGCAGCTTCCCCAGCGGCTCCGGGACCGGACCGTGGCGGCCGGGCACGGCATCGGCAGCAGGCTGCTGCCGGGGGAGGTGGAGGACATCCGGGCGCGGCACGTCCGGGAGCGGGTGCTGGCCGAGGTGGCCCGGTACCGGGCCGCCCGGACGCCCGACGAGGAGCGGCGGGCCGCGGCGGTCGAGGGTGTGCCGCAGCTCGTCGAGGCGGCGCGCGAGCACCGGCTGGCCGAGCTGCTGATCCGCCCGGACGCGCCGGACACGCACCGCGAGGTGTGGATCGGCGAGGACCCGGACCAGCTGGCGGCCCGCCGTACGGAGCTGAGGAACATCGGCGAGCAGCACGCCTGGCCGGCCCGCGCCGATGACGCGCTGGTGCGGGCGGCCGTGGTGACCGACGCGCCGGTCGTCTCGCTGACGCCCGTGCTGGAGGAGGCCGGCGACGAGGTCGCGGCGGGCGGCATGGGCGCGCTGCTGCGCTGGAAGTGACGGCCCCGGCGCGGCGGGCGGTCCGGGTTACCGGGCCCGCTCCACGCGCCGTTCGTCCCAGACCGGTTCGGGTGTCTCACGGACCCGGCCGTCGGAGCCGAAGACCAGGAAGCGGTCGAAGGAGCGGGCGAACCAGCGGTCGTGGGTGACCGCGAGGACCGTTCCCTGGAACGCCTCCAGACCCTCCTGGAGTGCCTCGGCCGACTCCAGGTCGAGGTTGTCGGTGGGCTCGTCGAGGAGCAGCGCGGTGGCGCCGGCCAGCTCCAGCAGCAGGATCTGGAAGCGGGCCTGCTGTCCGCCGGAGAGCCGGTCGAAGCTCTGTTCGGCCTGTTGGGTGAGCTCGTAGCGGCGCAGCCGGGACATGGCGGCGCCCCGGTCCTGGGCGTGCTCCTTCCAGAGGATGTCGAGGAGGGTGCGGCCCTGGAGCTCGGGGTGGGCGTGGGTCTGGGCGAAGTGGCCGGGCACGACCCGGGCGCCCAGCTTCCACTCCCCCGTGTGGGCGACGTCCTCGCCGGCGAGCAGCCGCAGGAAGTGCGACTTGCCGGAGCCGTTGGAGCCGAGGACGGCGACCCGTTCGCCGTAGAAGACCTCCAGGTCGAACGGCTTCATCAGTCCGGTCAGCTCAAGTCCCTCGCAGGTGACGGCCCGTACGCCGGTACGGCCGCCCTTCAGCCGCATGGTGATGTCCTGCTCGCGGGGCGGCTCCGGCGGCGGGCCGGCCTCCTCGAACTTGCGCAGACGGGTCTGGGCGGCCTGGTAGCGGGAGGCCATCTCGTGGCTGACGGCGGCTGCCTGACGGAGCGTCAGGACAAGTTTCCTGAGCTGGGCGTGCTTCTCGTCCCAGCGGCGGCGCAACTCCTCGAAGCGGGCGAAGCGTTCGCGGCGGGCCTCGTGGTAGGTGGCGAAGCCGCCGCCGTGCACCCAGGCGTCGGCACCGGCCGGGCCCGGTTCGACGGAGACGATCCTCTCGGCGGCGCGCGCGAGGAGTTCACGGTCGTGGGAGACGAACAGGACCGTCTTCCGGGTCTCCTTGAGCTGTTCCTCCAGCCACCGTTTGCCGGGCACGTCGAGGTAGTTGTCCGGCTCGTCCAGCAGCAGCACCTCGTCGGTGCCGCGCAGCAGCGCCTCCAGCACGAGCCGCTTCTGCTCACCGCCGGAGAGGGTGCGCACCTGCCGCCACTGGGCGCGCTCGTACGGCACGCCGAGCGCGGCGGTGGTGCACATGTCCCACAGGGTCTCGGCCTCGTAGCCGCGCACCTCGGCCCAGTCGGCGAGGGCCTGCGCGTACCGGAGCTGGGCCGCCTCGTCGTCGACGGTCATGATGGCGTGCTCGGCCTCGTCGACCGCCTTCGCCGCCTCGCGGATGCGCGGCGGGGCGACGGAGACGAGCAGGTCGCGCACGGTCGTCTCGTCCCGTACGGAGCCGACGAACTGGCGCATGACGCCGAGGCCGCCGCCGACGGTCACACTGCCGCCGTGCGGTTTCAGCTCGCCGGAGATCAGCCGCAGCAAGGTGGTCTTGCCGGCGCCGTTGGGGCCGACCAGGGCGACGACGGCCCCTTCGCCCACCCGGAAGGACACATCGCCGAGCAGCGCCCTCCCGTCGGGGAGGTAGTACTCCAGGTGCGCGGCTTCGAGATGTCCCATGGCCAGGCATTCTCCGAGCCACCCCCCGCCCGGGGCAAACCGTTATCCGCCGCCCGCCGGGCAGCGAGCGGGACCGGGGCCCGGCACCTCCCGGCCCGCCGGGCAGGGCAGAACACCGGCCGGCACGAGGAACTCCACGGCCACCGACTGGGAGCCGGTCTGGTGGCGGGCGCGGTGGCGGGCGGTCGTGGTGGTGCCGGATCTCACGAGCGGGCTCGTCGGACCACCGCCGCATCGGCCGCCGCCTCCGGGCCGCCGGGGAATGCGGCGCGCGGACCGTGCGCCACCGTGCCCCGTCGCGGCCCCGGACGCCACAGAGACCATGGGCCACCGTGGCCGCGCCAGCCAGCCCGCGCCGAGCCGGCCCGCCCGCGCCGGCCCCCGACGACCTCCTGTCGGTGGCGGAGCCGTCGGCTACCCCGTCGTCCCCAGTGCCTCGCCCGCCGGGCCGCTCTCGCCGGCCGGTTCCACCGTGGCGCCCTCCCAGGACAGGGCCTTCCAGCCGTCCGCCGGGGAGCCCTCCAGGACGATCACACCGGTGTTCTCCAAGGGGTGGGCCGCGGCGAAGGCGACGTCGACGTTGGCGGCGCGGGCGGCGGTCCAGACGCGGATCGCGGCACCGTGGCTGACCATGGCGACGGACCCGGCACCGCTCGCGGCGGCCTCGGCGACCACCGCGTCGTACCGGGCGAGGGCCTCCTCACCGCTCTCCCCGCCGGGCATGCGCAGCGCGGTGTCCCCCGCGGCCCAGGCGAAGACCGTGCGCAGATACCGCTCGCCCTCCGGGGTGTGGCCCGGCAGCATCTCCAGGTCGCCGGCGGACAGCTCGCGGATGCCGTCGCGCACGACGACGTCCAGGCGGCGGGCGGCGGCCAGCGGGGCGGCCGTCAGCTGGGTGCGGATCAGCGTGGACGCGTAGAGCGCCTCGATGTCCTCTCCGGCGAGCGCCTCGGGCAGCGCGGCGGCCTGCGCCTCGCCGAGCGGGGTCAGCCCCGGGCCGGGCACGGCGGTGTCCAGCAGGTGGTTCAGGTTGGACGGGGTCTGGCCGTGCCGGACGAGGAGCAGGCGCATCCGGGTTCTCCTCTCGCACCGGGCCGGCCGGCGCACAGGACAAGAAACGGGCACTTCAGGGTAACCGCACCCCATGAGCCCAGACGTGGACCTGACTACCCCCGCGACCGCCGCCCGCGCCCCGCTGCGCACGCTGCTCGACCTCGACGGCCGCCTGTTCAACGCCGCCGCCGCCTGGCACTGGCCCGGCGCCGAACGCGTCCTGCCCCGCCTGAGCCGCAGCGCGAACCACGGGGTGCTGTGGTTCGCGACGGCCGCCGCGATGGCCGCGAGCCGCACACCCCGGGCCCGCCGGGCGGCGGCCCGCGGTCTGGTCTCGCTCGGCCTGGCCTCGTTGACGATCAACACGCTCGGCAAGCGCTCGGTACGCCGGGCCCGGCCGGTGCTGGACCCGGTGCCGCTGGTGCGGCAGCTCAAGCGGCAGCCGATCACCACGTCCTTCCCCTCCGGCCACGCGGCGTCCGCCGCCGCCTTCGCGACCGGTGTCGCCCTGGAGTCCCCGGCGTGGGGCGCGGCGGTGGCACCGGTGGCGTTCTCGGTGGCGATGTCCCGGGTGTACACGGGGGTGCACTTCCCCAGTGACGTACTGGCCGGGGCGGCACTCGGCGCGGGCGCCGCCTTCCTGGTACGGCGTCTGGTGCCGACCCGGTCCCAGATCCGGCGGCCCGACCGGCCGCGCGCCGCGGCCCCCGCGCTGCCCGAGGGCGACGGTCTGGTGGTGGTCGCCAACCGGGCGTCGGGGACGGCGGACCGGGTGCGGGCGCTGCACGACGCGCTGCCGCGGGCGGAGATCGTCGAGTGCGCGCCGGAGGAGGTCGGCGACGAGCTGGAGAAGGCGGCGGCCCGGGCCCGGGTGCTCGGGGTATGCGGGGGCGACGGCACGGTGAACGCGGCGGCCGTGGTCGCGCTGCGGCACGGCCTGCCGCTCGCGGTGCTGCCGGGCGGCACCCTCAACCACTTCGCCTACGACCTGGGCGTGGAGGACGAACGCCAGCTGGCCGAGGCCGTCCGGTACGGCGAGGCGGTCCGGGTGGACGCGGTCCGGTTCACCACCCGGGAGGCGCGGGGGCTGTTCCTCAACACGCTGAGCCTGGGGGTGTACCCGGAGCTGGTGCGCGCGCGGGACAGCTGGTCGAGCCGGATCGGCGGCTGGTCGGCCGGGGTGCTCGGCGCGCTCCGCGTGCTGCGCGCCGGCCGGCACCCGCTGGAGGTGGAGCTGGGCGGTGAGCGGCGGCCCCTGTGGCTGCTGTTCGTCGGCAACGGCGTCTACCACCGCATGGGCCTCACCCCGGGCCGCCGTACCGATCTGGCGGACGGCCTGCTGGACGTGCGGGTGGTGCACGGCAACGGCAGGCCCGCGCTGCGGCTGCTCACGGCGGCGGTCGCGGGTCCGCTGACCCGCTCGCCCGGGCACGCGGCGGTCCAGGTGGACCGGCTGCGGCTGACCGGCATCGCCCCGGACACCCCGCTGGCGTACGACGGTGAGGTGACGGCGGTGTCGGGCGAGATGGCCCTGGAGAAGCTCCCGGAGGCACTGACGGTCTACCGCCCGCTGCCGGCCACCCGTTGAGGTACGCGGGACAGTGCCCTTCTTGCCCACATAGTGAAACCCGGGTCTCATCATTCGGCACGCCCGCGTACGGTTGAGCCGTACCGGCGGACGGGTCCGGCCGGTCCGCCGACGAGGGTGAAGGGGTTCAGCCATGCCGAAAGCGCAGGAGACCGCCGTCTACACGCACGGGCACCACGAGTCGGTGCTGCGGTCGCACACCTGGCGGACCGCCGCCAACTCCGCGGCCTACCTGCTCGGCGCGCTGAAGCCCCACATGAGGATCCTGGACATCGGCTGCGGACCCGGGACCATCACCGCCGACCTGGCGGAACTGGTCCCCGACGGCCGGGTCACCGGCGTCGACCGGGCGCCCGGCGTCCTGGAACAGGCCCGGGCCACCGCGGCCGGACGCGGTCTGACGAACGTCGACTTCGCGGTGGCCGACGTGCACGCCCTGGACTACCCGGACGACACCTTCTGCGTGGTCCACGCCCACCAGGTGCTCCAGCACGTCGGCGACCCCGTGCGGGCACTGCGCGAGATGCGCCGGGTGACGAAGCCGGGCGGGTTCATCGCCGTACGGGACGCGGACTACGCGGCGATGACCTGGTACCCGGCGGTGCCCGGCCTGGACGACTGGCTCGACCTGTACGAGCGGGTGGCCCGGGCCAACGGCGGTGAACCCGACGCCGGGCGCCGGCTGGCGGCGTGGGCGCGGGCCGCGGGCCTGCGCGACGTCACGGCCGGCTCCAGCACCTGGACGTTCGCCACGCCCGAGGAGCGGGCCTGGTGGAGCGGCCTGTGGGCGGACCGCACCCTCGCCTCCGAGTATGCCGACCGGGCCACCGGGGGAGGTCACGCGACCGCGGAGCGGTTGCGGGCCGTGTCGGAGGCCTGGCGGGACTGGGGCCGGCGGGAGGACGGCTGGTTCGCGGTCCTGCACGGGGAAGTCCTGTGCCGGAAAGAAGCCTGATTCGCGGATTTCCGGAAACACGGACCGCAGGAGGTTCACATGATGGTTCCCATCCTGCTGGTCCTGCTTCTGGCGCTGATTCTGTTCGGTGCCGGATTCGCGTTGAAGGTACTGTGGTGGATCGCCCTGGCAGTGCTCGTCGTCTGGCTGCTGGGATTCCTGGTGCGCGGCACGACCGCGGCCGGCGGCAGGGGCCGCTGGTACAGGTGGTGAGCGATCCGCCGCGCCGGTGTCCGGCGATCCGCCGCACTAGTGTCCGTCGCGCGGAAGCAGCGGTCCGAGCGGCCCGAGGTCCAGGTTGAGGTCCTCGGGCCGCAGTCCGTACCGGTCCCGCAGCTCGGCCATCCGCTCCTCCAGGAGCATCAGGGTGAGCCCGATCCGCTCCTCCTGCTCCTCGGTCAGCTCACCGGTGTCGAAGCGGCGCACGGCCTGCCGCTCCATCAGCTGGCGCAGCAACTCCACCACCGTGAGCACGAGTTTCACCAGGTCGCGTTCGACCGTGTCGGGTTCCAGGTCGAGCCGTTTGCGGCGCTGCCGCGCGGTCATAGGAGCTCCTCGAAGGGCGACGGGACCTGCTGGTTCACGGAACTGATCAGCGCGTTCAGGTCGATGCGGACGAGATCGACGTCCGCGATGCGCAAGGTGATGTCGCCGGTGATGACGACCCCGCCGGCCAGCAGCCGGTCCAGGAGGTCCACCAGCGCGATCTCGCGGCGTTCGACTACGGTCACCGCGCCTCCCCCGATTCCACACTCGGTTCCGCTCCCGATTCCTCACCGGAAAATGAGTAAGCGGCCCACGGACCGGTGAGTTCCACCCGGATTCCGGGCGCCTCGTCCTTGGTCCGGTCGACCAGTTCCACGAATTCCTCGGAATGCGCCCGGGGCACCAGATAGGCCGCGTTGAGCACATTGCGTCCCGGCGTTCCGGAGAGCGCGGAATTCTGCGGGGGATGCATCCGGAAGTTCTCGGCGCGCTCGGCGAGGCGCTCGTGCAGGGAGTGGGCGAACCGCTCGGCCTGCTGCCACTTCTCCTCCTGCGCGTGGCTCTGCTGCCGCCGTCGGCGCAGGTAGTCCCGCCCACTGGCCGGCCGCGCCGCCGCGGCGGGCTCGGGCTCGGCAGGCTCCGGCTCGGGTTCCAGATACACCTTCACGCCCCACTCCACGCGGCCGTGCAGCCGGTCGAGCAGGCGCCCGAAGTCCTCCTCACGGGCCTCGATCATCATGCGGACGGCGCTGTCGTCGCGGAAGACGGTCGCGAGCCGCAGCGGCAGCGGGGTGGTGACCGTGGTGAGCGCGTCGACCACGCCCTGGTGGGCGCGGGCGGTCGCGGCCAGCCAGTCGAGGTCCTCCAGGTGGGCCTTCAGCGCCTCCTCGCGGAAGTCGGCCTCCGGGACCGTGCTGACCACCGCGACCAGCCCGTGGTGGTGCAGCAACGCCGGCGGGGCGCCGCCGACGCCCCGCAGCTCGGCTTGCAGGGGCGTACCGAAGGGGCGGCAGACGGCGTACACGTACCGCAGTCCGGTCGTCATGGTGCCTCCTTCGGGGCGCGGCCCAGCTCCAGTTCCTCCAGCCGGGCGAGCCGTTCTCGCAGCTCGGCGTTCTCCCGGGTGAGCTCGTCGCGGCGGGCCCGGGAGGAGAGGGCCGGGTCGCTCTCCCACCAGTCGATGCCCATCTCCTTGGCCTTGTCGACCGAGGCGACGATGAGGCGGAGCTTGACGGTGAGCAGTTCGATGTCGAGCAGGTTGATCCTGATGTCCCCCGCGATGACGACACCCTTGTCGAGCACACGTTCCAGGATGTCGGCGAGGTTCGCCCCCGAGCCCTGGCCATAGGGCTCGGGAAAGCGGCTGGGTGTCGTCATCGACGGCTCCCGCGCTCGGCGAACTCAGGCTCCTCTTCCTCTTCCTCGTACTCGTCCTCGTCTTCCTCGCCTTCCTCGTCCTCCTCGCCTTCCACGGGCTCCTCGGCCTCGTTCTCGTACGAGTCCTCGTCGCCTTCCTCGGCGCCTTCCTCGGCCTCGCCCTCGTACTCGTCCTCGTAGGGCTCCTCTTCCTCCTCTTCCTCCTCTTCCCCTTCTTCCGGGCCCTCCCGGTCCTCAGGCTCCTCGCCCTCTTCCTGCTCTTCTCCCTCTTCTCCCTCTTCGCCCTCTGCCCGGGACTCCTCTTCCTCCGCGAGGGCGTCCTCGTGGCTGCGGACCACCTCGCCGTCGCGGATCTCGCCGCGCCAGCTGTCCTCCGCCTCTCCCTTGAGGGTGATGAAGCGGGCGAAGTTCTTCAGGTCCAGCCTGGCCCGGCGGCCCTGGGCGCGCCAGATGTTGCCGGTCTTCTCGAAAAGGCCGGTGGGGTAGTACTCGATGACCAGCAGGACCCGGGTGAGGTTCTCCTCCAGCCGGTGGAAGGAGACCACGCCCTTGGTGGTGCCCTTGGCGCCCTCCGAGGTCCACTGGATGCGGTAGTCGGGGATCTGCTCGGTCGTCTTCGCCTTCCAGCTGCGACTGGACCAGAAGATCTTCGCCTGCCAGTCGGAGTGGGTGTCGTCGGCGCGGTTGGCGCTCTTGACGCCCTTGGCGAAGGCGGAGAAGGACTGGTACTGGGTCCACTGGTCGTAGGCGGTGCGCAGCGGTACACCGACGTCGACAGACTCGATGATGACGGTGGGCTTCTTGCCCGCGCCGCCCTTCTTGCCCTTGCTGCCGCCGAGGCCGCGCAAGGTGCCGAGCACCTTGTCCTTGGCGTGGGAAGCGCCCAGCTCCAGCGCGGAGCGCAGCGGTCCCTTGCCCTGGGCGAGCTTGCGCCCGCCCTCCAGCGCCAGTTTGGCGAAGCCCGGGCTCTTGCCCTCGGCGATGTCGTTCAGCTTGCCGGTGGTCTGGCCCAGCTTGCGGCCGAGCCCGACCAGCATCCGCTGGCCCTGTGCGCTCAGATACTCCTGGGCCTCTTCCTTCAGCCGGCCGGCTGCCTCGCTGTGGGCGAGGCCGGCCAACGGGGCCGCTATACCACCCGTGGCCTGTCCGGCCTTGGAGGTCGCTCTTCCGAGGGTCTCGGTCATCGGTCATCGCCGCCCTTCGACTGCCGGGAGACGGCGCTCCGGGCGGCACCGCCGACCGCGGCCGTCTTCTTCGCGGCCGTCTCGCGTGCCGCGTCCGTCTTCTTGGCCGCGGTCTTCTTGGCCGGGGCCTTGTCGGCTGCCGTCCCACCGGGAGCCTTCTTCGCCGGAGCCTTCTTCACCGGCTTCTTGCCCGTCCGCTTCCGGGGCGCCTCGACCGCGTCACCCCGGTCCTCCCCGCTGGAGGGTGTCTCACCCCGCGTCTCCTCCTGTTCCTCCTGCTCCTCGTCCTCGCTCTCTTCCCGCTCCTCGTCGGAGCCGGTCGGCACGACTCCGGACAGCTGCTCGCGTACCTGCGACGTACGACCGTGCAGCCGGTCGGCGAGCGAGTTCATCTGCCGCTCGACCATCGCACCGGAGGCGGCCTTGCCGACGCCGCGCAGGTCCTGGCGCAGCTGGTCGCCGATCTCCTTGAACTGCGGATTGTTCTTCAGCTGCTGGTTCACCAACTCCGCGAGCATCTTCGGGCTGAGATTGAGCTTCTTTCCGGCCACGGCGGAGCCGATCGCGAGCGCCATCTTCAGCTTCTTGGTGCGTCCGAGCAGATATCCGGCCCCTACGGCGAGGCCCAGTGCGGTTCGGTTCATGGTCACGTCCCATTGCCTGTCGTGTCGCCGTGATGCAGGGCGATCTCCAGCCGGTCGAGCAGCTCGTCCTCGCGCCGGTCGAACTCCTCCTCGGTGATCTCGCCCGCCTGAAGCTGCTCCTCCAGGCGGGCCAGCTCGGCCCGGACGGTGGCCGGGTCGTAGTAGATCCGCTCCGCCTCCCGGAGCACCTGCCGAATCGCCCACGCGCTGCCGCGCGCCGGTGCGAAGGGCAGCAGCAGCACCTCCGAGATCAGTCCCACGGGTCTCCTCCTTCCGTCCGGGCCCCGGCCGTTACGACGCTCCGGCGTCGGCGCCGGCCGTGGCGCCCGCGGGCGCGGTCGGGCCGGGTTCGACGAAGCTGTACGGCGGCAGCGGGCCGTTGACCCGCAGCTCCAGATGGGCATGGTCCTTGCGCACCCGCTCGGCCGCGGCCAGGAAGTCCTCGGCCGACTCCCGGGACACCAGGAACGAGACGTTGAGCAGCCAGCCGGTGGACTCCGGGCCCACGCTGACCGCCGCGGCGCACGGCTGGAGCAGGCGCTGCACCTCGGCGGCGTCCTCTGCCTCCTTGGCCTTGACGGCGCCGGCGACCATCTCACCGAGGCGGATCCGGTCGTCGTAGCTGCCGCCACCCGCCCGCCGGTTGGCCTCGGCGAGGGCGCGGACCTGCGCGTTCTCGGCCATCACGCGGTGCAGCACGGCCTCCTCGATGTGGGTGGCCTTGACGTTGTACTCGACCTTGCCGTCCAGCTCGCGCAGCCGCTCCAGGTAGTGCTCGGCCCGTTCGGCCAGCACCGACGTGACGGTGTCGTCGTCGGGGGAGACGCTGCCGAAGCGCATGGGCAGCACACAGCCGGCCGCGCCCGCCTCGGCGAGCACGTTCTGGTGCGCGAGGAGGTCCCGGCGCTTGGGGCGCAGGCCCTCCGGGGCGTCGCTGACGACGGCCGCGAGCTCTCCCGCCGTGAGGACCCGAACGGGGAGCGGCGGTTCGCCCACGCCGGTCATCCCCTCGGGGAGCGCCGGGTGCGAGCGCGCGGTGATGCCGTAGACGTAGGTGCTCACTCGTCCTCCTCCTTCCGGCGGGCCGCGGTCTTACGGGGGCGCCGGGGCTCGGCCTCGCCTTCCTCCCGGGCCTGCTTGAACGCGTCGGAGATGGTCTGCGCGGCGCCGGACAGCGCGCCCTTGGACTTGCCGCGGGCCCCGCTCTCGGTGATCTCGCCGACGAGATCGGGCAGTCCGGGGGCCCGGTGAGGCCCTGCCTCCAGGTCGAGGCGGTTGCACGCCTCGGCGAAGCGCAGATAGGTGTCGACGCTGGCCACGACGACCCGGACGTCGATCTTCAGGATTTCGATGCCGACCAGGGAGACCCGTACGAACGCGTCGATGACGAGACCCCGGTCGAGAACCAGTTCCAGGACGTCGTAGAGGCCACTGGTGCCGCCTCCTCCGCCGGACTGCTGTGCCGGAACAACGGTCATGCCAGCCGCTCCTCCTCGTGAGAATGATGGGTGTGCGGCGCCACGCGGGCCGCGTGGCCGCCGGACGCGGGGGCCTAGCCGCCGCGGCGTGCGTCGGCCCGCCCGCGCTCGTATCGGCGAACGCGCCGGTAGCCGGTGAGCTGACCCTCGGGGTCCAGGTCGACCTGGTAGCTCGCCATCAGGCTCATGGTGTCCGGGACCCGTGCGAGTTCCATCACCTCGACCTCCAGCGACCAGCCGTCCTCGGTCTGCTCGAAGGAGGACACGGTCTCCGGGACGAGTCCCGTCAGTTCGGCGAGCTGGCTGCGCGCCTCGCGCAGCACCTCCATGAGGGTCGGCCGCCGGTCCTCCGTCTCGTTCTGCGTGGTGTCGTGCGTCTGCTCGGCGTCCTCCGATTTCTGGGATTTCTGTGAATTCTGTGACGGTGATGTGCTGTGTGTGTTCGACATGGCCACCTCTTCCTGCGGGTGGCCCCTCATTCCTAGGCCAAACCTTCAGGGGCACATGTCGGCGAGGCGGCGCCGGGCGGGGCCCAGGGAGCGCCCCCGGGCCGGCAGCCCGGCCCACGGGTCGGTACGGGCCTGGTCGACGGCGTCGGCGATGGTCCAGCGGCGCGCGTCCAGCCCGGGGTCGTCGAGCTGCTCCCAGGTGAGGGGGACGGCGACCGGGGCGCCGGGGCGGGCGCGGACGGTGAAGGGCGCGACGGCGGTCTGGGCGTACGCGTTGCGCTGCACGTCGAGGTAGAGGCGGTCGCCGCGGTCCTGTTTGCGGGCGGCGGTGGTGAGCCGGTCCGGGTGCCGTGCGGCGGCGAGTTCGGCGACGTCGTGGGCGAACTCCCGTACGGCGTCGAAGTCCTGGCGGCCGTCGAGCGGGACGACGAGGTGCAGTCCGCGCGAGCCCGTGGTCATCGGGGCGGCGGGCAGGCCGAGTTCGTCCAGCAGCTCGCGCAGCCAGGCGGCGGCCTCGCGGACGGCGCCGAAGTCGTCCCCGGGCGGATCGAGGTCGAAGACCAGCCGGTCGGGGTGGTCGAGGCCGCCGGCCCGGCCGGTGCGCGAGAGCCAGCGGTGCAGGGTGAGGCAGGCCTGGTCGGCGAGGTACAGGAGGGTCGCGGTGTCGTCGCAGACGACGTGCGTGACTGTGCCGCCCTCCTTGGCGACCTCGGCCCGGGTGATCCACTCCGGGTAGTGCTCCGGGGTGTTCTTCTGCATGAACCGCTGGCCGTCTAGGCCGTCCGGATAGCGTTCCAGCATCAGCGGACGGCCCCGCAGGTGCGGCAGCAGGTACGGCGCGACGGACCGGTAGTAGTCGGCGAGGTCGCCCTTGGTGTACTCCTTCGCACCCTCGCCGCCGGGGAAGAGCACCTTCCCCGGCCGCTTGATCTCCACCGTGCGGCGGCCCGCGCGCATGGTCCGCGCGTCGTCGCGGCTCATCGCACGACCGCCTCCTCGACCAGCATCCTGGCCGCCGCCGCGATGCCCAGGGCGTCGATGCCGGCCGCGTACAGCTGCTCGTCGGGCGCGGCCGAGCCCGGCATGGTGCGCACGGCGAGCCGGACCAGGCGGGGCACCGGCCTGCCGTCGCCGAACACCTCCGCGACGGCGTCGCCGAGGCCGCCCTCCGGGTGGTGGTCCTCCACCGTGAGCAGGCAGCCGGTCTCCTCGGCGGCCCGGTGCAGGGTCTCGGCGTCGACGGGCTTGACCGAGTACAGGTCGATCACCCGGACCCGGATGCCGTCCGCGGCGAGCCGGTCGGCGGCGGCCAGCGCCTCGGGCACGGTCACCCCGGCCGCCACGACGGTCAGCCGGTCCTCCTCACTGGAGCGCAGCGTCTTGCTGCCGCCGACCGGGAACTCCTCGTCGGGGCCGTAGATCACCGGCGTCTTGCCGCGGGAGGTGCGCAGGTAGCGGATGCCGTCCAGGCCGGCCATGGCCGCGACCAGCCGGGCGGTCTGGTTGGCGTCGCACGGGTACAGCACCGTCGAGCCGTACACGGACCGGAACATCGCCAGGTCCTCCAGACCCATCTGGGACGGCCCGTCCTGCCCGATCGCGACGCCCGCGTGCGAGCCGACCAGGTTGATCCCGGAGCCGCTGATGGACGCCATGCGCACGAAGTCGTGGGCGCGGGTCAGGAACGCGGCGAACGTGGCGGCGTACGGCACCCAGCCGCGCGTGGCCATGCCGACGGCGGTGGCGACGAGCTGCTGTTCGGCGATGTAGCACTCGAAGAACCGGTCGGGGTGCGCCTTGCCGAACTCCTCGGTACGGGTGGAGTCGCCGACCTCGCCGTCCAGGGCGACGACGTCACCGCGGGCCGTGCCGAGCGCGGCGAGGGCCTTGCCGAAGGCGTCCCTCGTCGCGGCCTCGTCGCCCTGCTCGAAGCGCGGTAGCTGGACCACCTCGGTGGTGCGCGAGCGCAGCGCGGCGGCGGCGTGCGGCTCGGCCACGCAGACGTGCAGCGAGCGCGGTCCGCCGAGTTCGGCGATGGCCTCCTCGGCCTCGGGCAGCGGCTTGCCGTGCAGGCCCTCGCGGTCCTCGACGGCGGCCACGCCCTTGCCCTTGAGGGTGCGGGCGAGGATCACGGTGGGCTGGCCGGTGGTGGACAGCGCCTCCCCGTAGGCCCGGTCGATCGCGTCGACGTCATGGCCGTCGATCTCGATGGTGTGCCAGTCGAAGGCCTGGAACCGGCGGGCGTAGGCGTCCAGGTCGTGGCCGTGCCGGGTGGGGCCGCGCTGGCCGAGCCGGTTGACGTCCACGACGGCGACGAGGTTGTCCAGGTTCTCGTGGCCGGCGTGTTCGGCGGCCTCCCACACCGAGCCCTCCGCCAGCTCGCTGTCGCCGCACAGCACCCACACGCGGTAGTCGGTGCGGTCCAGCCGTTTCCCGGCGAGCGCGATGCCGACCCCGACCGGCAGGCCCTGGCCGAGCGAGCCGGTGGCCGTCTCCACCCAGGGCAGCCGCCGGGGCGTCGGGTGACCCTCCAGCCGGCTGCCGAGCTTGCGGAAGGTGACCAGCTCGCCGTCCTCGATCGCGCCGACCGCCTTGTACGCGGCGTACAGCAGCGGTGAGGCGTGTCCCTTGGACAGCACGAAGCGGTCGTTCGCGGGATGCTCGGGGCGCTCGAAGTCGTAGCGCATGTGGTTCGCGAGCAGGACGGCCAGCAGATCGGCGGCGGACATCGAGGACGTGGGGTGCCCGGATCCCGCGGCGGCGGACGCCCGCACGCTGTCCACGCGCAACTGCTGCCCCAGTTCGGCCAGTTCGTCGGTGTTCATGAGTCTCCTCGGTCTCCTTGCACTCGGCCGCGCTCGGTGGCGCTCGGTCGCGCCCGTCGCGGTCAGTCGGGTTCGTTCGCGCGGTCCGCGGGATCGGCGGGGTCCGTGCGCTTGACGGGGCCGGGGGCCGGATGGTCCCGGCCGGCACCGGCGGACTCACCGCCGGGCTGGTTCCTGGCGGGTTCCCCGCCGGGCTGGTTCTTCGCGGGTTCACCGCCGGGCTGGTTCTTCGCGGGCTCGCCGCACGGCTGTGGCTTCACCGGTTCCTCGGGCCTCGGCTTGTGGGTCATGAGTTCGTCTCCTGCCTGTACGGCCGGCCGCTCCGGGCCGCCCGGTACCCGCGCCAGTTCGGGTGAGGCCGTGTCCAGCGGGACCGACCAGGCGCGCACCAGGCCCAACTGGACGCCCTGAAGCGGGAGTACGGCGTCCAGCAGCCAGTCGGCGGTGACCCGGACGCGGTTGCCGGGCAGCGCCGCCAGGTGGTAGCCGCGGGTGACGGCACCGGCCGCCGGGCCGGACAGCGGGATGCCGAACGGGTTGGCGGCGGCCCGGACCCCGCCGAGGTCGACGGCGAAGCCCAGGTCCCGGTGGCGGTAGGGGCGCCGGCGCCGGCCGAGGCCGAGCGAGCCGGCCACGTTCTCCCCGGCCACGCGGCCCTGCCGCCAGGCGTGCTGGGCCGTCATGGGCGTGAACGCCCCCGGACGCTCCAGGTCGGGCACGGCAGCCGCGTCCCCGCAGGCGAACACGTCGGACCGGCCCGGCATCCGGAGATAGGGGTCGACGATCAGCCGGCCGTGCTCCAGTGGCTGCCGGACGGCCTCCACCAGCGGATCCGGCCGTACGCCCACGCACCACACCAGCGTCCGGGACGGGACGAACTCCCCGTCGGTGAGCAGCACCCCGTCCCGGGTGGCCTCCTTCACCGACGTGCCCATCCGCACGTCGACGCCCCGCGCCCGCAGCACCCGGTCGGCCGTGCGGGACAGCCGCTCGTCCAGTTCCGGCAGCACGCGCGGCGCCACGTCCAGCAGGAGCCAGCGGGGGCGCAGCCCGCCGGGCAGCGGGTGCCGGCGGACCAGGCGGTCGGTGAGCATCTGGAGGTGGGCGGCCACCTCGGTGCCCGTGTAGCCGGCGCCGACCACCACGAAGGTGCACCGGGCGGCGCAGCTCTTCGTGTCCTCCTCGGCGGCGGCGAGTTCCACCTGCCGGGTCACGTGGTCGCGCAGGTACAGCGCCTCCGGCAGCCCACGGAAGCCGTGCGCGTGCTCGGCGACACCGGGGATCGGCAGCAGCTTGTTGACGCTGCCGACGGCCAGCACCAGCCGGTCGTAGCCGAGGGTGCCCGCAGCGCCCTCGGGGTCGACGTAGCGCACGGTCCGCGCGTCCAGGTCGACACCGTCCGCCTCGCCGAGCACCAGGCGCACCCCGCGCAGCGTGCCGGGCAGCGACACGGTGACCCGGCGGGCCTCCAGGACCCCGGCGGCGACCTGCGGCAGCAGCGGCAGGTACAGAAAGTAGTCGGTCGGGTTCAGCACAGTGATGTCGGCCCGGTCGCGGGTCAGCCGGGCCAGGGTGCGCGCAGCCCGGTACCCGGCGAAACCGGCGCCGACGATCAGGACGCGAGGTCGGCTCACGGTGCGCCTCCGGCGGTGTGGCTCGTCCGAGGTCTTCCGCGTAACCGGGGCCGGGGCACCCAAACGCCGGGCCGGTCACCCGGACGCCGGTCGGAGTACCCGAACGCCGCCGCGCCGCACACCGGGGCCCACCGCGCACCGCCGTACCCGCGTTTCGCGCTGTCGGCCCCGGTTACCCGGGCCGCGTCCGGATCACCCCACCAGCTTCGCCCGCGCGGAGGTTCCCCCATGCCCGAGTACGGCTATTTCCTGGCGAGCGAGGAGCACGACCCCGCAGCCCTCGTCGAACAGGCCCGGATGGCCGAGCAGGCCGGTTTCCAGGCGCTGTGGATCTCCGACCACTACCACCCGTGGAACGACGCGCAGGGACAGAGCGCGTTCGTGTGGTCGGTGATCGGAGCGCTGTCGGAGGCGGTGTCGCTGCCCATCGAGACCGCGGTCACGTGTCCGACCGTGCGGATGCACCCGGCGGTCGTGGCGCAGGCCGCGGCGACGAGCGCGGTGATGACACAGGGCCGCTTCCGGCTCGGCCTCGGCACCGGCGAGGCGCTGAACGAGCACATCCTCGGCGACCCGTGGCCGCCGTCGCACGTGCGCCTGGAGATGCTGGAGGAGGCGATCCAGGTGATGCGCCGGCTCTTCACCGGCGAGGAGGTCAACCACCACGGCACCCACTACACCGTGGAGAACGCCCGCCTCTACACCGTCCCCGAGGAGCCCGTCCCGATCGACATCTCCGGCTTCGGCCCGAAGGCGACCTCGCTGGCCGCCCGCGTGGGCGACGGCTACATCACGATGATGCCGGAGGAGGAGATGGTCACCCGGTTCCGCAAGGGCGGTGGCGGGGCCAAGCTGGTCAGCGGCGGCACGAAGGTCTGCTACGGCACCGACCGCGACGAGTGCGTCCGTACGGTGCACCGGCTCTGGTACAACGAGCTGCTGCCCGGCGAGATGGGGCAGGTGCTGCCCTCGCCGCGGCACTTCGAGCAGCTGCACGAGCTGGTCACCGAGGACATGGTGCGGGAGAAGTCGGTGTGCGGGGACGACGTGGACGAGCACGTCTCGGCGCTGAAGGCGTTCGCCGACGCCGGGTTCGACCGGGTGTACGTGAACCAGATCGGCCCGGACCAGCGGGGGTTCTTCGACTTCTACCGGACGAAGGTGCTGCCGCAACTCGGCTGATGGGGAGCGGGGTGGGGCCGCCGGCCCCACCCCCTCGCCGTCAGGCCCCGCGGTGAGGTGCGTCCGGCGGTGTCTGCGGCATCGGGGGAGTCTCCGGCATCGGCGGGTACGGCATGCCCAGACCTCCCGGCGGGGCGGGCGGCGGGGTGCCGCCGACCACACGGTGCGGGGCGTGGGGTCCGTGCCCGGAGTGGGCGGCGCCGCGGAGGAAGCAGGCCACCGCGCCCAGGAGCGCGGCGGTGATCAGTGCCGCGGCCCAGCCGGGCAGGCCGATCGCCAGGGCCAGGCCCACGGCCAGGGCCACCGCGCCGCCCGCGTACAGGGCGGCGGTACCCGACGCCGCGTAGAGCATGGCGGTGCGGCGCTGTGTGCGGGACTGCTCGCGCAGCTCGTCGCGTACCGTCTCGCGTGCCACCTGTGCCAGCTCTTCGACGAGGTGCTTGTCCAGATGTTCCAGGTGATCCAAACGGTCCATACCCTGCGGGTACCCGCCGGACACAGCGGGTAACGCCCGGGGGGCCTGCGCGCGCCCGGCGGCCCCAACTAGGCTCGGGCGCATGGAGATTCTGGGCGCCTCGCTGCGCATCTGCGTCGACGACCTCGAAGCCGCGATCCCCTTCTACGAGCGCCTGTCGGGCGGCACCGCCCTGCGCTTCCAGCGCGGCGGCGTCCAGGTCGCCGCGGTCGGTTCCTTCCTGCTGATGAGCGGTCCCGAGTCGGAGCTGGAGATCCTGCGCAAGGTGACGGCGACGATCGCGGTGAAGGACGTGGACGAGGCCCACCGGCTGCTGACCGGGCTGGGCGCCACGATCGTCGCGGGGCCGGTACCGACGCCGGTGGGCCGGAACCTGCTGGCGGTGCACCCGGACGGCTCGGTCTTCGAGTACGTGGACCAGCGGGGCTGAACCCGCTCAGTCGCGCATCTCGGTGGTGAGCGCCCAGCGTTCGTGATCGCGCCAGGCCCCGTCGACGTAGATCATGTCGGGTGAGAACCCCTCCCGCCGGAACCCGGCGCCCCGGGCGAGGGCGAGGGAGGCCGCGTTGCCCGGCTGGGCGTTGATCTCCAGCCGGTGCAGGCCGAGCGGCCCGAACGCGTACCCGATCACCAGCTCCAGCCCTTCGCGCATCAGGCCCCGCCCGGCCGCGTGCGCGAAGACGCCGTAGCCGAGGGCGCCGGACTGGAAGCCGCCGCGCACGATGTTGTTGATGTTGATGAAGCCGGCGATGGCCCCGCTGTCCTTCTCGCACACCAGGAAGCCGGCCCGCGCCGGGTCCTCGATGAGCCGGCCGGCGTAGTCGGCGTACGCCTCGTCGGTGTCCGGCGGGAACAGCCAGGGCCGGTGCAGGTCCTTGCTCTCCCGGGCCCGTGCGGTGAACTCGGGGCCGTCGGCGAGGGTGAAGGGGCGCAGGGCGACGCGCGGGCCCTCGGCGAGGGGGCGGGACGGCGGGTGCGACATCCGGCCAGCCTACGGCGTCCGCGCGGCGCCGGCTCCTCCGGCCGGCCTCCGCGTCAGCGCAGCGCCGGCTCGTCCAGCGTCAGCGTGCCCGCCTCCGCGTCCAGCGTGGCCGCGACGCCGAGCGGCATCGTCAACGCCCCTTCGCCGTGGCCGAATCCGACGTTCTCCGCCACCGGGACCCCGAGATCGCCGAGCCGGTCGGCCAGCAGGGGCCGCAGCCCGGCGTAGTCCGCGCAGCCCTCCCAGGAACCGAGCAGTACCCCGCGCACCCCCTCCAGCCAGCCGGAGCGCAGCAACTGGGTGAGGTACCGGTCCAGCCGGTACGTCTCCTCGCCCACGTCCTCCAGGCAGAGCAGTCCGCCGCGCGCGGAGGGCCGCGCGTGCGGGGTGCCGAGTTCGGCGGCGAGCAGGGACAGGCAGCCGCCGAGGGTGACGCCCCGGGCCCGGCCGGGGACGAGGGCCGTACCGCCGGAGGCGATCGTGCGGACGGTCTCGGGGGCGAACAGCGTGGCCCGCAGGTGCTCCTGGGCCCGCGCGTTCTTGATGAAGTCGATGCCGGCCGCCATCGGCCCGTGCAGGGTGGCCAGGCCCAGGCGCGTCGCGAAGGCCTCGTGCAGGACGGTGAGATCGCTGAACCCGACGAAGACCTTGGGCCCGGCCGCCCGCAGCGCGTCCCAGTCGAGCAGGTCGACCATGCGCTGCGCGCCGTAGCCGCCGCGGGCGCACAGCACGGCGTCCACGGTGGGGTCGCACCAGGCGTTCTGGAGGTCGGCGGCGCGGTCGGCGTCCGTGCCGGCCAGGTAGCCGAACTCGGGGTGCCGGTCCAGGACATGGGGTCCGACCACCGGGTCGAGGTCCCAGCCGCGCAGCACGTCGAGGCCCGCCTGGAGCCGCTCTTCGGGCACCGGTCCGCTGGTGGCGACGACGGCGACCCGCGCGCCCGGGGCCAGTCGGCGCGGTCGCAGGAGTTCCTTCACGGGTTCAGCTCCACCTTCGGCACCGGCGGTGTCGGGTCCAGCCCGAACACCTGGGAGTACAGGGACAGTTCGGCTTCCAGGGCGCGGACCATGGTGTCGGCCCGCCGGAACCCGTGCCCCTCCCCCGCGAAGGTGAGGTAGGCGTGCGGCACGCCCCGGCCCGCGATCCGGGCGAGGAAGCGTTCGCACTGGGCGGGCGGGCAGATGACGTCGTCCAGGCCCTGGAGCAGCAGGAACGGCGCGGTGAGCCGGTCGGCGTGCGTGGCCGGCGAGCGTTCGGCGTACCGGGCGGCCACCTCGGCGCGCGGGCCGATCAGCGACTCCAGGTAGCGGGACTCGAAGTCGTGGGTCTCGCCGGGGCCCCAGGTGGCGAGGTCGAGCACCGGGTAGATGACGGTGCCGCAGGCGTAGACGTCGGTCGTGGCCAGGGAGGCGGCGGTGGTCCAGCCGCCCGCGCTGCCGCCCCGGATCGCCAGCCGGGCGGGGTCGGCGGTGCCCTCGTCGGCGAGGGCCCGGGCGACGGCCGCGCAGTCCTCGACGTCGACCACGCCCCACTGTTCGCGCAGCCGCTCCCGGTAGGCCCGGCCGTACCCGGTGGAGCCGCCGTAGTTCACCTCGGCGACCCCGATGCCCCGCGAGGTGAAGTAGGCGATCTCCAGGTCCAGTACGAGTGGCACCCGGCTGGTGGGGCCGCCGTGCGCCCAGATGACGTACGGCGGCAGTTCGCCGTCGGGGGCGGTGCGGGCGGGGTGGTGCGGCGGGTAGAGGTGGGCGTGCACCTCGCGGCCGTCGGGGCCGGTGAAGGTGCGGGTCCGCGGCTCGGGGTAGTAGGCGGGGTCGACGGGGTCCCGGTGCGGGGATCCGATCGCCCGGGCGCGGCCGGTGGCGGTGTCCAGTTCGACCACTTCGTAGGCGGTGCGGGGGCCGGCGGCGACCGTGACGACGCGTGTGCCGTGGGTGGCGAGGCCGGCGGCGCACTCCGTCCACGGCCCGACGGCGTCGACGATCTCGCCGGACTCCGGGTCCAGTATCCCGAGCGCGGCCGGCCCCCGGCCGTGCACGACCGCGAGCAGACCGTTGTCCAATGGCGCGAACCAGCGCAGCCCGAGCTGCCACAGCGGCCCGCCGAACTCCTCCTCGCGCGGGCACAGGGGGGTGCCGTCGCGGTAGAGGTTCCACCAGCCGCTGCGGTCGCTCACGTACAGCAGGCCGCCGTCCGCCGACCACTCGACCTGGGCGACGGCCTCGTCCGGGCCGCCGGCGACGGTCCGCGCGTTTGTCAGTCGGCCGTCCTCCGCCACGTCGGTGACCAGCAGCTCCGTCCCGTCCCACGGCATCCGTGGGTGGTCCCAGGCCAGCCAGGCGGCCCGCCGGCCGTCCGGGGAGAGCCGGGCCCCGGTGACGAACCGGTGCCGGGGCTCGATCAGCTCGCGGACGGCGGCGCGGTCGCCGGCGGCCGAACCGTCCAGCGGTACGGCGGCCTGCACCCGCCGTATGTCGTCGGGGCCGTCCCCGGTGGACTCCTCCAGCACGCACCACACCTCACCGCGGGCGAGGTCGATCCGGGGCTCCGCCCAGCGCAGGCCGCCGCCCACCGGGGAGACGGGGGTGAGCGGGGCGGGCTCGCCGCCGGGCTCGTACCGGTACAGCCGCTGGTCGGCGAAGTGCACGAAGACGATCAGCGGCCGGCCGTCGTGGACCGCCCCGGTCCAGGGCCGGCCGCCGTACTCGATGACCCGGCTGCGCACGTTCCACGGCGCGGGCAGTACCGACTCCTCGCCCCCTTCGGCCCGCCGCCGCACCAGGGCCCGCCGGCCGCCCTCGGCTGGCCGGGGCTCGGTCCACCAGACCTCGTCCCCGACGAACCCCACCCAGTCCGGCCGCCCGTCGTGCGCGGCGGCGAGGGCCGCGTCGATCGGCGAGGGCCACGATCCGTACGGCGCGCTGCGCATCCGCTCCCCCATTCTCTAGGCCGTCCGCAGGAACCGGTCCAGGACGCGGACCCCGAAGTGCAGCGCCTCCACGGGCACCCGCTCGTCCACGCCGTGGAACAGCGCCTGGTAGTCGAGGTCCACGGGCAGCTTCAGCGGGGCGAAGCCGTAGCCGGTGATGCCGAGCCGGGAGAACTGCTTGGCGTCCGTGCCGCCCGACATGCAGTACGGCACCACGTGCCCGCCCGGCGCGAACTCCTCCACCGCGGCCCGCATCCTCGCGAACACCGGCGCGTCCACCGGTGCCTGGAGGGCCACTTCGCGATGCGCGAACTCCCAGTCGACGTCCGGCCCCGTCAGCTCGTCCAGCGTGGCGGTGAACTCCTCCTCCGCGCCGGGCAGACAGCGCCCGTCCACGTGGGCGACCGCTTCGCCCGGGATGACGTTGAGCTTGTAACCGGCGTCCAGCATGGTCGGGTTGGCGCTGTTGCGGACGGTCGACTCGACGAGCTTGGCGGCCGGGCCGAGCTTCTCCAGCAGCCGGTCCACGTCGGTGAAGTCGGGGTCGATGCCGTACAGCGCGGCGAGCTCGGTGAGGGCGGCCCGTACGGTGGGCGTGAGCCGGAGCGGCCACTCGTGCTCGCCGATGCGGGTGACGGCGGCGGCCAGCCGGGTCACCGCGTTCTCCCTGTTCACCTTGGAGCCGTGCCCGGCCCGGCCCCGCGCGGTGAGCTTCAGCCAGGCGGTGCCCCGCTCCCCCGCGGCGATCGGGTAGATCTCCCGCCCGGACCCGTCGTGGAAGGTGAAGGCGCCCGACTCGCTGATGCCCTCCGTGCAGCCCTCGAAGAGTTCGGGGTGCCGGTCGGCGAGGAACCCGGAGCCGTCCTCGGCGCTGGCCTCCTCGTCGGCGGTGAACGCGAGGACGATGTCCCGGCGGGGCCGTAGGCCCTGCCGGGCCCAGAACCGGACCACGGCCAGGATCATCGCGTCCATGTTCTTCATGTCGACGGCGCCCCGCCCCCACACCACGCCGTCGCGGACCTCGCCGGAGAACGGGTGCACGGTCCAGCCGGCGGCCTCGGCCGGCACCACGTCGAGATGCCCGTGCACCAGAAGCGCGTCGGCGGACGGGTCGGTGCCCTCGATCCGGGCGACCACGTTGGTGCGGCCCGGGGTGCGCTCCAGCAGCAGCGGGTCCAGGCCCGCCCCCGCCAGCCGCTCGGCCGCGTACTCGGCGGCGGGGCGCTCCCGGCAGTCCCCGCCGCCCCGGTTGGTGGTGTCGATGCGGATCAGGCCGGAGGTGAACTCCACGACCTCGGCCAGGGCCAGTTCGTCGGCCTGCTGGTCAGCCATACTGCTCCTCCACGGCGGCAGAGACGATCGTGGTGACCGCCTTGAACGTCCTGATCCCCTCGTACATCGTGGCGCTGGTGTACGCCACCTTGCGCTCCCCGGTCCGCGCCACGCCGGGCACGACGGTCGCGGCCATCGCGAGGTGTTCGGCGTCGAACTCGACGGTGACCGTGAACGGCCCGGCGTCCACCGGTTCCTGACGGACCGCCAGCCGCGCGGCCTCCTTGGCCGCCGCGCGGATGTCGGCCGCGGTCCGGGACGGGGTCCGGCAGACGGCCGCGTACCGCGACACATGGTCCTTGACGGCGACCTTCAGCGCCTCGGGCGCGTAGCCGAGGGCGTCCTCGCAGGCCACGTCGTCGCCGGTGACGAGGACGACGGGGACGCCGTACTCGGCGACGACGCGCGCGTTGAGCAGACCCTCGCTGGCACGGACGTCGTTCAGCCACACCCCGGTGATCTGGTTGGCCAGGTAGGTGTGGGCGAGGACGCCCTCCATGCCGGCGCCCGCGTGGTAGCCGACGAACGCGATGCCGTCGACGTCACCGTGCTGGACGCCCTCCACCATGGACAGCGCCTTGTGCCGGCCGGTGAGCATCTCGACCCGCTCGTCGAGGCGCTCCAGGAGGAGGTTGCGCATGGTCCAGTGGGCCTCGTTGACGAGCACCTGGTCGGCGCCGCCGTCGAAGAAGCCCTCCACGGCGGCGTTCACGTCCGAGGTGAACATCGACCGGCACCGCTCCCACTGCGGCGTCCCCGGCAGCACGTCGGCGGGCCAGGTGACGCCCGTGGCACCCTCCATGTCGGCACTGATGAGGATCTTCATGGTCCGTCACGTTACGCGTCGAGCGGCGGACAGGCTACGACCTCGCCCGGGGAAGCGATCCCGGGTCCGGTCAGGCTCCGGCGAGGACGAACCAGCGGGCCGGCAGGTCGATGCGGGTGCCGTCCGCGAGGTGCTCGGTCTGCGGCAGTGTCGTCCCGCCCTCGGCCAGGACGGTGAGACCGGCCTTGACGAGCAGCTGCGGGATCTCCTCGTCGGGGGCGTCGGCGGGCTTGAGGCCGTGGTGGAAGACGCGCTGGAGCTTGGGTCCCGGGCCGCCCGGCTCGGACGCCGCCCGCCGGAGGACGTCGCGGGAGCCGGAGGTGAGCTCGACCACGAAGGCGCGGCCTTCGGTGCCGATGAGTTCGGCGACGGCGGCGGCCACCGCGGGGCGCGCGGCCGGTTCGCTCTGGTGGATGACGGCCCGCATGTAGACATGGCTGTCGCCGAGCCGCTGGTGCAGGGCGCGGACGGCGTCGGTGTCGGTGAGGTCGAGCTGCTGGAACTCGACGGGGCCGCCGTTCGCGGCGCGGCGGGCGTGCTCGACGGCGGCGTGCGAGAGGTCGACGCCGACGGCGCGGGCGAAGCGGGTGGCCAGGTAGCGGGTCTGGGTGCCGTTGCCGCAGCCGAGGTCGACGATCGTCCGGCCGGTGTCGGCGTGGGGCAGGAGCAGGTCGCTGTGCGGTGCGGCGCTCAGGGAGGGGTCGGCGTCCCAGATCGCCTGGCCCCGGCCGTCGGAGGTCTCACGCCAGTAACTCTCCCACGCGTTGCGGTAGTTCTCCGAGACGTTCATATGATCTCCCCACGGGTCGGTTCCGTGATCGGAATATCGTGGGGACCGGGAGCAGGGCAAGGGTCAGGTGGTCACCTTCACGAGATGGACGGCCCGTGGTCGCTCCGGGCGGCGCGGTCCTCGCACCGCGTCCGACGTCAGTGACCGCTGGTGACGGCCTGCTCGAACCAGACGGTCTTGCGGTGTCCGCTGGCGCTGGCGCCCCATTCCCGGGCCAGCCGGCTGACCACGCGCAGGCCACGGCCCGACTCGTCGTGGGGGCCGGCGCTCAGCATGGCGGGCAGGGCGGGTTCGTCGTCGGTGACCTCGAACAGCAGCGCGTCCGTGCGGACCACCCGCAGTCCGATCCGGTCGCTCTCCGCGTGCCGGACGGCGTTGGTGACGACCTCGCTGACCAGTAGCTCGGCCGTCTCCACGGCCTGCGGCAGGCCCCACTCCAGGAGCCGTTCGCGGACCAGGCGGCGGGCCCGGGCCACCTCGCGCGGGTCGGCGTCGAGCCGCCACTCGGCGACGTGCTCGTCGGGGATGCCGTTGAGGCGGGCCATGAGCAGGGCGACGTCGTCCTTGCGTCCGCCGCGGGTGTTCAGGGCGCGGATGATCGTGTCGCAGGCGTCGTCCATGGAGGCCGCGGGGTGGGCGGCGGACTCGCAGAGCGCGGCGAGGCCCTCGCCGATGTCGGAGCCGCGCACCTCGACCAGGCCGTCGGTGCACAGCACCAGCCGGTCGCCGGGCGCGACCTTGACGCGCGTGACCTCGAAGGGGACGCCGCCGACGCCGATCGGGGCGCCGGTGGGCAGTTCGAGGAGCTCGCTGCGGCCGTCCTCGGCGCGGACCAGCACGGGCGGGATGTGGCCGGCGTTGGCGAGGGTGAGGTCGCCGCGGATCGGGTCGTACACGGCGTACAGGCAGGTGGCGAGGTAGGTGTCGCCGAGCCTGCGGGCCAGGTCGTCCAGGTTGCGCAGCAGTTGGGTGGGCGGGGTCTCCATCGCGGCCATGGTCTGCACGGCGGTGCGCAGCTGGCCCATCATCGCGGCCGAGTTGAGGCCGTGGCCCATGACGTCGCCGACCACGAGGGCGGTGCGGGAGCCGGGCAGTTTGATGGTGTCGAACCAGTCGCCGCCGATCCGGCCGAGCCGGGTGCCGGGCAGATAGCGGGTGGCGATGTCGCAGCCGGCCATCCGCGGGGTGACCTGCGGCAGCATGCTGTCCTGGAGGGTGTCGGCGACGTTCTCCTGGTAGGTGTACATACGGGCGTTGTCGAGCACCAGGCCCGCGCGGGCGGCGAGTTCGGCGCCGGTGGTGCGGTCCATGTCGTCGAACTGCGGCCGGTCGGGGCGGCGCATCAGCACCATGAAGCCGAGGACGACGTTGCGCGCCTTGAGCGGGACGATGAGCAGTGACCGGCCGCCGATGAGGGGTCGCAGGTCGCGCTTCTCGAACTCGCCGGAGATGCGCTCGGACAGTTCCTCGGTGACCCTCGGGATGAGCACCGGCCCGCCGGTGACCATGCACTTGTAGAAGGGGGTGTGCTCGGGGAAGGCGAAGGCCTCGCCGACGGGCACGGTGTCGTCCCAGCGGCCCGGTTCGTCGTTGTGCTCCACCCAGACGCGGAACATCACGGTGCTGGCGTCCGGCGGGCCGTCCGGGAAGCCTTCGCCGGCCAGCACCGCGGCGCGCAGATGGGTGCCGGCGAAGTCCGCGAACCGGGGCACGGCGGCGCTGGTGACCTCGCGGATGGTCTCGCCGAGGTCCAGGGAGGAGCCGATGCGGGAGCTGACCTCGTTGAGGAACTCCAGCCGCTCGCGGACGGCGGCGTACTCCAGGTCCTGTTCGGCGCCGGCCGGGACCACGGCCACGGCCCGCTGCTGCGGTACGACGGCTTCTTCGGCGCGGGTGCGCCCGGGGCGGCGGGGCACGCCCCAGTACGGGGTCACGGGCACCCGCTCGTACTGGCTGAACTCCAGGACCGGATAGCCGAGTTCGAGGACCTGCGCGACGATGCGGGCGCTGAGTCCCGGACCCATGTTGGGCAGGATCTCGGGCAGCCGCCGTTCGAGTTGGTCGGAGGCGGGCAGTTCGGTGTGGCGGGCGAAGCCGGGCGCGATGCGTTCGGCGGTCTCGTCGTCGTAGCCGCGTTCGTCGCGCAGCCGGGTGGCGTCGGCGGCGAGCACGAGCAGCCGGGCGGGACCCGGGCCGACCAGCGGGTAGGCCCACCACAGCACGTCCAGCCGCTCGCCGTCGGGCGTCTGCGGGGGCGGGCAGAGGCGGGCGCGGCCGGCCGTGGCGTAGCCGGTGTGCCCGCCGAGCGAGGTCTCCAGGTCGGGGCCGGGTCCGTCGTACGTCTCGTACGCGTCGGGCATCGCGCCGTCCTGAAGGTCCTCCGGCAGGGCGCCGGAGACGGGCAGCAGATCGGCCGCGGGCTGTCCGACGGCGTCCTCGCGGCTCACGCCGAACAGGCGGCGCGCACCGGTGCTCCAGTGGGACACCAGTCCGGCCCGGTCGACGACGACCACGGCCAGCGGAATCCGGCCCGCGGCGGTGTCGCCGATGCCGCGCCCGGGAGCTGTGTCCCGCTCGCTGCCACGGTCCATGGCCCAGGCCCTCTCTCCCCACGGCTGTCCGCAAACGATCTGTGCCGCCCGCCACTACGGTAGGACGGCCGCCGGTCGCGATGTGCGGCAATCCTGGAATTGGTTCCGGCGGATCGCTCCGGCGCGGCGAGCGGGCGCCCCGCTCAGTCCTCGTGGCCCAGTTGGAGATCGCGTTCCGTCCGGCCACCCCCCGCGACCTGCAACACCGTGGCGACCGGCGGGTAACCTGCGGCGATGACGGTGTACTCGCCGGAGGAGAGATCGACGAACCGGAACGTTCCGTCGGCTCCGGTGGTGAGGGTGTCGACGACGTTGCCGGCGGCGTCGAGCAGGGTCACGCGGGCGTCCTCCACGGGGCGTCCGCCGCTCGCCCGGACGGTGCCCCTCAGCACGGCGCCGCCCGCGAGTTCGACGTCCTGCCTGGTCTCCCGGGAGGCCTGCACGCTGACCGGGAGCGCGGCGGGCCGGAAGGCGGGGGCGCTGGCGGCGAGGGTGTACTCGCCCGCGACCAGTTCCGTGATGACGTAGCCGCCCTCGCGCCCGCTGCGGGTGCTCGCGACGACCTCGCCGTGCACGTTGGTGAGCGTGACGGCGGCGTCGCGGACGGGGCTGCCGTCGGCGGTGAGCACGCTGCCGGCGAGGCGGCCGGCGCCGCCGAGGACGACGTCGAGTTCGACGGGGCGTTCGCCGACGGTGACGGAGACGGCCTGCGGCTGGTGCCCGCCGGCGGCGGCGATCAGCACGTACGACCCGGAGCCGGGCGTGCTGAGCGCGTACCGGCCGTCGTCGCCGCTGGCGCCCCGCCCGATCTGCTGTCCGGCGACGTCGATGAGGGTGAGGGCCGCGCGGGGCACCACGGTGCCGTCGGGGTGCTGCACGGTGCCGCAGACGGGGACCCCGGCGGCGTAGGGCGCCCGGGCACCGGGGATCGAGGCGGTCACGGGCTGCGGCTCTGTTTCGGCGGTGTTGTGGGACACCAGTGGTTTCTCCTTGAGGAAGAAGGCGATGAGCAGGCCGAGGGCGAGCACCGGGACCAGGTAGAGGAAGATCCGGGGCATCGCGTCGGCGTAGGCGCGGATGTAGGCGTCGCGCAGGGCCGGGGGCAGCGCGTGGACGAGCTGCGGGGTGATCGAGTCGGCGGCGGGCAGTCCGGTGCCCGCGCGCGGGGGCAGCTCCTTGTGCAGCGAGGAGGTGAGCCGGTCGGCGAAGAGGGTGCCGAAGACGGCGGCGCCGACGCTCCCGCCGATCTGCCGGAAGTAGTTGTTGGCGCTGGTGGCGGTGCCGAGGTCGGCGGGGCGGACGGAGTTCTGCACGGCGAGGACGAGGACGGGCATGACCAGGCCGATCCCGGCGCCGAGGACGGCCATCCAGACGCTGTAGTGCAGCCGGGGCGTGTCGGTCTGAAGCCGGGACAGCAGCCACATGCCGACGGTGGCGACGGCGCAGCCGAGCACGGGGTAGATCTTGTAGCGGCCGGTGTGGCTGATGAGCTGTCCGCCGACGATGGAGGCGCCGACGATCCCGGCCATCATCGGCAGCATCAGCAGCCCGGACTCGGTGGCGCTGGCGCCGTCGACCATTTGCAGGAAGGTCGGCAGATAGCTGGCGGCGCCGAACAGGGCGACGCCGATCACCAGGCCGACCAGGCCGCTGAGGGCGAACACGGAGTCGCGGAACAGCCGCAGCGGGATCAGGGGTTCGGCGGCGAAGCGCTCGGCGACCAGGAAGAGGACGGTGGCGAGGAGGGCGCCGGCGCCGAGGCCGAGGATCTGCCGGGAGCCCCAGGCGTACTCGGTGCCGCCCCAGCTGGTGAGCAGGACCAGGCAGGTCGAGGCGGCGGCGAGCAGCAGGGTGCCGAGGACGTCGAGCCGGCCGCGGGTGCGCGGTCTGGGGAGCTTGAGGACGACGGCGATGACGGCCAGGGTGACCAGGCCGAAGGGGACGTTGACGTAGAAGCACCAGCGCCAGGAGAGGTGGTCGGTGAAGTAGCCGCCGAGCAGCGGTCCGGCGACGGAGGCGAGGCCGAAGACGGCGCCGATCAGGCCCATGTACCGGCCGCGCTCCCGGGGCGGCACGATGTCGGCGATGATCGCCTGCACACCGATCATGAGGCCGCCGGCGCCGACGCCCTGGACCGCGCGGAAGGCGATCAGCTGGTCCATGGTCCCGGCCCGGCCGGCGAGGGCCGAGCCGAGGACGAAGACGGCGATGGCGAACTGGAAGACGCCCTTGCGGCCGACCAGGTCGCCGAGTTTGCCGTAGACCGGCAGGCCGATGGTGGAGGTGAGCAGGTACGAGGTGATCGCCCAGGACATCTTGTCCAGGCCGTGCAGTTCGCCGACGATCTTCGGCAGGGCGGTGGCGACGATCATCTGGTCGAGGGCGGCCAGCAGCAGGGCCAGCATCAGCCCGAGGAAGACCAGCCGCACCCGGCGGGGCCCGATTCCGGCGGGCGGCGCGGGAGGCGGCGGTGCGACCGCGGTCTCCTCGCCGGGAGCCGGTGCCACGACCGGCTCGCGCTGCACCAGTGTCGTCCCGCCCACGTACCGCTCCCCTCGTCACACCCGTTCACATTTCCCGCGTTAGGCGACAACTGCGAACAACTGCGGCGAGTTACGGCACCATCCGGTATGGGCCGGAGATGCACTCGAACCGGTGAAGGGGCCGACCGGCGGTCAACCCCCGTTCACCGGTGGGCGCTTGGGCTACTTCTCGACCTCGGCGGCGAGCCTGGCGAGCAGGGCGTCGTAGATCCGGCCGAGGCCCTTGGGCGCGAAGGTCCTCTCGAAGAAGCCGCCGATGCCGCCGGCGCCCTGCCAGGTGGTGGTGACGACCACGCGCGACGCGCCCTCACCGGCGGGGGTGACGCGCCAGGTGGTGACCATGGAGGAGTTGCGGTCCTTCTCGACCAGCTCGCCGTCGGTGGGCTCGCTGACCTCCAGCAGGCAGTCGCGCACCCGCTTGCTGGTGGCCTGGAGCTTCCAGTGGACGAGGGTGCCCTCGCCGTCGCCGCCCTCGCGCACCTCGTACTCGCTGAACTGCTCGGGCAGCAGCTTCTGCCGCGTGCCGCGGTAGTCGGCGAGGGCGTCGAACACCTTCTCCGCGTCCGCCGCGACGACCCGCTCCGTAGTGGCCTCGACCTGCGCCATTGCGTTCCTCCACGACCTGGTTCCTCGGGGTTGGCGCAAGCCAACCACCCCGGCGCCCGGCCGCCCAAATCGAGGGTCACGATCATGAGAACATGTGTTCTATTCTGTGGGCAGTGCGAGCGAGGAGGCGTCATGCGCTGGGAGAACCTCACAGACGAGAGCGAACACGGCCGGGCCGCCGACGCCGCGCTGTTCGGCGCGGACGCCGTCACCACCAGGACGTTCGACACGCCCGAGTTCCAAGGCATCACCTTCCACGAGGTCCGGGCGCGCTCGGTGCTGAACCGGGTGCCGGGCGCCTCCCGCATGCCGTTCGAATGGACGGTCAACCCCTACCGGGGCTGCACGCACGCGTGCGTCTACTGTTTCGCCCGCAAGACGCACGGCTACCTGGACCTGGACACCGGCGTCGGCTTCGACACCCAGATCGTCGTCAAGGTGAACGCCCCCGAGGTGCTGCGCCGCCAGCTCGGCTCCCCCCGCTGGCGGGGCGACCACGTGGCGATGGGCACCAACGTCGACTGCTACCAGCGCGCCGAGGGCCGCTACCGGCTGATGCCGGGCATCATCTCCGCGCTCACCGATCACGCGAACCCGTTCTCCATCCTCACCAAGGGCACCCTGATCCTGCGCGACCTGGACCTGCTGGTCCGGGCGGCGGAGGTGACGGACGTGGGCGTCTCGGTCTCCGTCGGCTTCCTGGACGCCGGGCTGTGGCGCACGGTGGAGCCGGGCACGCCCGCGCCCGAGCGCCGGCTGGACGTCGTCCGCGCCTTCGGGGAGCACGGGGTCGGCTGCGGGGTGCTGATGGCGCCGGTGATCCCGTTCCTGAGCGACCACCCGGCCCAACTGCGGGCCACGGTACGGGCCATCGCGGCGGCCGGGGCCACCTCCGTCACACCCCTGGTGCTGCATCTGCGCCCCGGCGCCCGGGAGTGGTTCATGGCCTGGCTCGGACAGCACCATCCGCACCTGGTGCGGCGGTACGAACGGCTGTACGCGGAGGGCGCCTACGCGCCCAAGTGGTACCAGCGGCGGATCACCCGTCAGGTGCACGAGCTGGCGCAGGAGTACGGCATCGGGCCCGCGCGCGCGGGGCTGGCCCGCCGGATCCGCCCGGCCGAGCCGGCACCGGCCCCCACGGAGCCGGAGCCGGTCCAGCTCAGCCTCATGTGAGGACGCCCGGGGGCATGGGAGGGCATCCCACGGCCCCATGGGGCCGAGTATCGCCGCAACGCGTTCTCCAGGGCCCCGGCTCCGGGACGATCCGGCGAGAACCGTGAGCCTCGCGGTTCGCCGAAGACCTCCGTCCCGGGAGGACCGTTCGGTGGGGTGGGCCATCATGGGGTCATGAGCGAACCGACCCGGGCCGGTCGTGGACCGATCCGCATTCCCGCGCCGGCCGGGGTGTTCCCCGCCGCCCAGTACACCCATGTGGTGACCGCGACCGGCCGCCTCGTCGCCGTCTCCGGCCAGCTTCCCCTGGACGAGGACGGCGAGTTGGTCGGGCCGGGCGATCCGGCGGCCCAGGCGCGGCAGGTGTTCGCGAACCTGCGGCGCTGCCTGGCCGCCGCGGGGGCCCGTTTCGAGGACGTGGTGAAGCTGACGTACTTCGTCACGGACATGGCCCACATGCCGGCGATCCGCGCGGCCCGCGCCGCCCACATACCCGACGACCGCCTGCCCGCCTCCTCCGCGGTGCGGGTGGCCGGGCTGGTGGCGCCGGAGTTCCTGCTGGAGGTCGAGGCTCTCGCGGTGGTGGCCGCGTGAGTGCCCTGACGATCCGGGAGATGACCCTGGCCGACTGTGACCGCGTCTCCGAGATACGGATCCGTGGCTGGCGGCACGCCTACCGGGGGCTCATGCCGCAGCCGTACCTCGACGGGCTCAGCGTCACCGCGGACGCCGAGCGGCGGCGGGCCCGGTTCGCCGAAGGGAACGGCTCGGTGGTGAACCTGGTCGCCGAGCGGGACGGCACGGTGGTCGGGTGGGCGGCGCACGGGCCGTACCGGGACGGCGGGACGCGCACCGGCGACGCCGAGCTGTACGCGATCTACGTGGACCCGGCCCGGCTCGGCGGCGGGATCGGGCGGGCGCTGCTCGCCGCGTCGGCCGAGCGGTGCCGGGCGTTCCCGCGCATGCTGCTGTGGGTCCTCAAGCAGAACGCGCCCGCCCGCCGCTTCTACGAGCGCGCCGGGTTCCGGCCCGACGGGGCCGAGGAGCCCTTCGAGGTGGGCGGCGTGCCGGTGCCCGAGGTGCGGTACGTGAAGGCGCTGGGCGGCTGACCGGGCGTCAGCTCGGCTGCTGCTCCGGTATCCGCGCCAGCGCGTGCACCGCGGCCTCGGCGAGCGCGGGGTGCGCGAGGGCCTCGGTGAGGACCCGCCGGGCGCGGGCGTCGCCGAGCGCGCCCAGGCCCTCCACGCAGGCGAGGGCCACCCGGCGGTAGGGGTCGTGCGGGCGCAGCCGCCGCTCCAGCGTGGTGATCAGCGCGGGCACGGACTCCGGGGCGCGCAGGGCGACCAGGAGCCGTACCGGGTGCAGGGCGTAGGCGACGCGGAGTTCGTTGGTGGCGAGGGCCGCGGCGGCCCGTGCCGTGCGCGGGTCGCCGAGCCGGGCGAGGGCGTGCGCGGCGGAGGCGCAGCGCGGCGGGTCGCGGTGGTTGAGCAGCAGTACCAGGGACTCGAAGGCGCGCCGGTCGCCGGCCCGGCCGAGGCGGAACGCGGCCAGCTCCCTGGCCCAGAGCGGCTGTCCGGGCGCGGTGAGCACCTCCGCCAGTTCGTCCTGGTCCCCGGTGGCCACCAGGTGCTCGAACGCGGCCGAGCCGCCCGACTCCTGCCGTAAGCGTTCCGTGAGCGATCGCGACTCTTCGTCCACGAGGTCCAGGGTAGGCGGGTCGCGGCGGCGGAGGGAGCTACATCACAAAGTCGGTTCGCACGCGGGGACTAGCGCGCTCGTTACCCGCCGGTTAAGCTCATACGAGCGAGTAACCCTCGCGCATTTCCGCTGGCGACGGTCTGGTGACGCGGCCGTCGCGAGCGAGCAGGTCGGTTCGGTACGCCGTGCGTACCGCGGTACGACCCGGCTTCGGGACAGAGCCGGTCGGAAGTCCGCCGCTCCCGGGCGTGTGCACGCCCGTGGCACCGGCGCCCCCGGGCGTGTGCGCTCGCAGCCCGGCAACACCCGCACCCTCCCGCTCCGTGGTGCGCCCTGAGGCGCACCCGGCGCGCTCCTCGTCGTCACCCTCATTCCTGGAGTCCCGCGATGGCCACTCCCCTGTCCGACTCAGCCCTGTCCCCGCTGTCCCCGCTCAAGACGATCGCCGTGGTCGGCCTCGGCACCATGGGCACCGGCATCGCCGAGGTCCTCGCGAAGGCCGGCCGCGAGGTGATCGGCATCGACATCAGCGAGGCGCGCACCGCGCAGGCGCTCGCCACCCTGGAGGCCGCCACCACCCGTGCCGTGGCGCGCGGCCGGCTCACCGAGGAGGAGCGCGTCCGGGCCCTGGCCCGGGTCCGCACCGCCACCGACCTCGGCGCGGCGGCCGACGCCGACCTCGTCATCGAGGTGGCCCCGGAGTCGTACGAGATCAAGCAGCAGATCTTCCGCGAGCTGGACGGCATCGTCCGCCCGGGGACGATCCTGGCGACCGGCACCAACGCGCTGTCGGTGACCCGGCTGGCGGCCGACTCCGCCCGTCCCGAGCGCGTGCTCGGCCTGCACTTCTTCAACCCGGCGCCGGCGATGCGGCTGGTGGAGGTCGTCTCCTCGGTGCTGACCGCGCCGCAGGCCGTGGCGGCCGTCACCGACCTGGCGATCGAGCTGGGCAAGGAGCCGGTCGCGGTCGGCGACCGCCCCGGCTTCGTGGCGGACGGGCTGCTCTTCGGCTACCTCAACCAGGCCGCCGCCATGTACGAGGCCAGGTACGCCTCCCGCGAGGACATCGACGCGGCCATGCGGCTCGGCTGCGGCCTGCCCATGGGCCCGCTCGCCCTGCTGGACCTGATCGGCGTCGACACCGCGCGGACGGTCCTGGAGGCCATGTACGCCGAGTCCCGGGACCGGCTGCACGCCCCCGCCCCGATCCTCAAGCAGCTCAGCGAGGCGGGCCTGACCGGCCGCAAGTCGGGGCGCGGCTTCTACACCTACGAGGCGCCGTGCAGCGGGACCGTCGTGCCGGACGCGCTGACCCCGGCGGCGGGCACCTCCCCGGTCGCGGGCCGCGAGGTGCGCTCGGTGGGCGTCGCCGGCTCCGGCACCATGGCCTCCGGCATCGCCGAGGTGTTCGCCAAGGGCGGCTACGACGTCGTCCTGGCCGCCCGCAGCGAGGAGAAGGCGCAGGCCGCCAAGGCCCGGATCGGCACGTCGCTCTCCCGCTCCGTCGACAAGGGCCGGCTGACCGCCGAGGCCGCCGCGCGGGTCCTGGACCGGATCACCCCGGCGGGCTCCTACGACGCCTTCGCCGAGGTCGATCTGGCGGTCGAGGCGATCGCCGAGGACCTGGAGGTCAAGCGGCAGCTGTTCGCCACGTTGGACAAGGTGTGCAAGCCGGGCGCGGTCCTGGCCACCACCACCTCGTCGCTGCCCGTCGTCGCCTGCGCCCGCGCGACCTCGCGCCCGCAGGACGTGATCGGCATGCACTTCTTCAACCCGGCACCGGCGATGAAGCTGGTCGAGGTCGTGCGGACGGTGCTGACGGCGGACGACGTCCACGCGACCGTGCGCGAGGTGTGCACGAAGATCAGGAAGCACGCGGTGGACTGCGGCGACCGCGCCGGATTCATCGTGAACGCGCTGCTGTTCCCGTACCTCAACAACGCGATCAAGATGGTGCAGGAGCACTACGCGTCCCTCGACGACATCGACGCGGCGATGAAGCTGGGCGGCGGCTACCCGATGGGCCCCTTCGAGCTGCTGGACGTGGTCGGGCTGGACGTCTCGCTGGCCATCGAGAAGGTGCTGCACCGCGAGTTCCGCGACCCCGGTCTCGCCCCGGCTCCGCTGCTGGAGCACCTGGTGGCCGCGGGCTGCCTCGGCCGCAAGACCGGCCGCGGCTTCCGCGAGTATGCCCGCCGCTGACGGCGTCGGCGACTGGTCACGGACGGAGCCGGACTGGGGCGGGCTGCTCGACCCGGGTGGCCCTCCCCCGTCCGTCCGGCCCGGCGGTCCCCCGTCCTCCGGGGGCGGGGGACACCCCGGACCTGCGCATCGGGCTGCGCGCATGCAGTACGTTCGGGTCATGTCCCAGCCCGCCAAGTCCTCACGTACACCAGCTACGCCCGACGCGCCGGAGAGTGCCGCAGGCAGTCGCGCCGCCGCCCAGCGGCTCAAGATGCGCCGGGAACTGGCGGCAGCAGCCATGGAGCTGTTCGCGACCAAGGGGTACGAGGCCACCACCGTCGACGAGATCGCCGCCGCCGCCGGCGTCGCCCGGCGCACCTTCTTCCGCCACTTCCGCTCCAAGGAAGAGGCGATCTTCCCGGACCACGACGACACGCTGATCCGCGCGGAGGCGGTCCTCAACGCCGCGCCCGCGCACGAGCACCCGCTCGACACCGTGTGCCGGGGCATCAAGGAGGTCATGAAGATGTACGCGGCGCGGCCGGACATCTCGGTCGCCCGCTACAAGCTCACGCGTGAGGTGCCCACCCTGCGCGAGGCCGAGATCGCCTCCGTGGCCCGCTACGAGCGCCTGTTCACGCGGTACCTGCTCGGCCATTTCGACGAGCACGCGCACGCGGACGACGCCAACGACGATCCGCTGCTGGCCGAGGTCGCCGCCTCCGCCGTGGTCACCGCGCACAACCACGTCCTGCGGCGCTGGCTGCGGGCGGGCGGCCAGGGCGACGTGGAGGCCCAGCTGGACCACGCCTTCGCCATCGTGCGCAAGACCTTCGGCACCGGCATCGGGGCCGGGCGCGGCACGGCGCCCCGGTCGGCCGCCTCCGCCTCGGCGGCGGCCTCCGTCGAGGGCGAGGTGCTGGTCACCGTCGCACGCACCGACGCACCCCTGGAAGAGGTCATGCGCACCATCGAACAGGCCCTCAAGGAACGCTGACCCGACCTTTCCCGCTGTGACAACGGCCACCCACCGGGTGGCCGTTTTTGCACGTCAGCGCCCTTTTTGACCCGCCGACAGAGAGCCGTTCGATCGATCATCGCTCATCTGTCAAGTAAAGAATTCATTTGAGGGGAAGTTCTGGCACTCAGTGCCTTGCGGGGTGACACGGGGTGTCATACGTTGAAGGAGTCCGGGCTGTCCCCGCAGACCATCACCTGCGCGTCCGGACGCCTGCGTCACAGGCAACCTCCCGCGCCACCAAGCGCTGCCGAAGCACCACCGAGCCGAACCGACGGCACACCCTCACCACCCTCAGCAGCACTGACAGCACCGACGAACCCTCAGGCGCCCCTCCCTCAAGGGCGCTCACCCGCCGGAGGCAACACCGTGACCGTGAAGGACATCCTGGACGCGATCCAGTCGAAGGACGCCACGTCCGCCGACTTCGCCGCCCTGCCGCTCCCCGACTCGTACCGGGCGATCACCGTCCACAAGGACGAGACGGAGATGTTCGCGGGTCTGGAAACGCGCGACAAGGACCCGCGCAAGTCGATCCACCTGGACGAGGTGCCCGTGCCCGAGCTGGGCCCGGGCGAGGCCCTGGTGGCCGTCATGGCCTCCTCGGTGAACTACAACTCGGTGTGGACCTCGATCTTCGAGCCGCTGTCCACGTTCGGGTTCCTGGAGCGCTACGGCCGCACCAACGAGCTGGCCAAGCGCCACGACCTGCCGTACCACATCATCGGCTCCGACCTCGCGGGCGTCGTCCTGCGCACCGGCCCCGGGGTGAACGCCTGGAAGCCGGGCGACGAGGTCGTCGCACACTGCCTGTCGGTCGAGCTGGAGTCCTCCGACGGCCACAACGACACGATGCTCGACCCCGAGCAGCGCATCTGGGGCTTCGAGACCAACTTCGGCGGCCTCGCCGAGATCGCGCTGGTCAAGTCCAACCAGCTGATGCCGAAGCCGGCCCACCTCAGCTGGGAGGAGGCCGCCGCTCCGGGCCTGGTCAACTCCACCGCGTACCGGCAGCTGGTGTCCCGCAACGGCGCCGGCATGAAGCAGGGCGACAACGTCCTGATCTGGGGCGCGAGCGGCGGTCTCGGCTCCTACGCCACCCAGTTCGCGCTGGCCGGCGGTGCCAACCCCGTCTGTGTCGTGTCCTCGCCGCAGAAGGCGGAGATCTGCCGGTCCATGGGCGCCGAGGCGATCATCGACCGCAACGCCGAGGGCTACAGGTTCTGGAAGGACGAGCGGACCCAGGACCCGAAGGAGTGGAAGCGCTTCGGCAAGCGCATCCGCGAACTGACCGGCGGCGAGGACATCGACATCGTCTTCGAGCACCCCGGCCGCGAGACCTTCGGCGCCTCCGTCTACGTCACCCGCAAGGGCGGCACGATCACCACCTGCGCCTCGACCTCGGGCTACCTGCACGAGTACGACAACCGCTACCTATGGATGTCGCTGAAGCGGATCATCGGCTCGCACTTCGCGAACTACCGCGAGGCCTGGGAGGCCAACCGCCTCATCGCCAAGGGCAGGATCCACCCGACCCTGTCGAAGGTGTACTCCCTTGAGGACACCGGGCAGGCCGCCCACGACGTCCACCGCAACCTGCACCAGGGCAAGGTCGGCGTGCTGTGCCTCGCCCCCGAGGAGGGCCTGGGCGTGCGCGACCAGGAGACGCGCGCGAAGCACATCGACGCCATCAACCGCTTCCGGAACGTCTGAGAGCCGGGAGGCCATAGATGACAGAGCGTCAGGCGCAAAAGGAAAGGGACCGGCCGTGGCTGATGCGGACGTACGCCGGTCACTCCACGGCGGAGGCGTCCAACGAGCTGTACCGGCGCAACCTCGCCAAGGGCCAGACCGGTCTGTCGGTGGCGTTCGACCTGCCGACACAGACCGGCTACGACCCCGACCACATCCTCGCGCGCGGCGAGGTCGGCCGGGTGGGCGTGCCCGTCGCGCACCTCGGTGACATGCGCCGGCTGTTCCAGGACATCCCCCTGGAGCAGATGAACACCTCGATGACGATCAACGCCACCGCCATGTGGCTGCTGGCGCTCTACCAGGTCGTCGCGGAGGAGCAGGGCGCGGACATCACCAAGCTCCAGGGCACGACCCAGAACGACATCGTCAAGGAGTACCTGTCCCGGGGCACCCATGTGTTCCCGCCGGAACCCTCGCTCCGCCTGACGACGGACATGATCGCGTACACGGTCTCCCACATCCCGAAGTGGAACCCGATCAACATTTGCAGTTACCACCTGCAAGAGGCCGGGGCCACGCCGGTGCAGGAGATCGCGTACGCGATGTCCACCGCCATCGCCGTCCTCGACGCCGTGCGCGACTCCGGCCAGGTACCCGAGGAGCGCATGGGTGACGTGGTCGCCCGTATCTCCTTCTTCGTGAACGCGGGCGTCCGCTTCATCGAGGAGATGTGCAAGATGCGCGCGTTCGGCCGCATCTGGGACAAGGTCACCCGCGAGCGGTACGGCATCGAGGACCCCAGGCAGCGCCGGTTCCGGTACGGCGTCCAGGTCAACTCGCTCGGCCTGACCGAGGCGCAGCCGGAGAACAACGTCCAGCGGATCGTGCTGGAGATGCTGGCGGTCACCCTCTCCAAGGACGCACGCGCGCGTGCCGTGCAGCTTCCCGCCTGGAACGAGGCGCTGGGCCTGCCCCGGCCCTGGGACCAGCAGTGGAGCCTGCGCATCCAGCAGGTCCTCGCCTACGAGAGCGACCTGCTGGAGTACGACGACATCTTCGAGGGCTCGAAGGTGGTCGAGGCGAAGGTGGACCAGTTGGTCGAGGACACCCTCGCGGAGATCGACCGCATCCAGGAGATGGGCGGCGCGCTGGCCGCCGTGGAGTCCGGCTACCTCAAGTCGCAGCTGGTCGCCTCACACGCCGAGCGCCGGGCCCGGATCGAGTCCGGCGAGGAGAAGATCGTCGGCGTCAACGTCTTCGAGGGCACCGAGCCCAACCCGCTCACGGCCGATCTGGACACCGCCATCATGACGGTCGACCCGGCGGTCGAGGCCCGCGTCGTCGAGTCCCTCCGGTGCTGGCGGGACACCCGTTACCAGCCGCCCTTCAACCACCCGCGCCCCTGCAAGGCGCTGGAGCGGCTGAAGGAGGCCGCCAAGGGCACCGACAACCTGATGGAGGCCACGCTGGAGTGCGCCCGCGCCGGGGTCACCACCGGCGAGTGGGCGGGCGCCCTGCGCGAGGTGTTCGGCGAGTACCGGGCGCCCACCGGGGTCTCCTCCGCGCCGGTGGCCGTCGCCGCCGAGCCCGGCTCGGCGCTCGCCGAGGTCCGCGCCAGGGTGGACGCCACCGCCCGCGAGCTGGGCGTCGCCCGCTTGCGCTTCCTGGTCGGCAAGCCGGGCCTGGACGGGCACTCCAACGGCGCCGAGCAGATCGCCGTCCGCGCGCGGGACGCCGGCTTCGAGGTGGTGTACCAGGGCATCCGGCTGACGCCCGAGCAGATAGTGGACGCGGCCCTGGCCGAGGACGTGCACGCCGTGGGCCTGTCGATCCTGTCCGGCTCGCACGCCCGGCTGGTCCCCGATGTGCTCCAACGGCTGCGTGTGGCCGGTGCCACAGATATACCGGTGGTCGCCGGTGGCATCATCCCAGGCGGTGACGCCGAGCAGCTGAGGCGGGCGGGAGTGGCCGCCGTCTTCACCCCGAAGGACTTCGACATCACCGGGATCATCGGCCGCATCGTCGACGAGATCCGCACAGCGAACAAGCTCGACCCCCTGGAGGTCCCCGCATGACGACCCCTGTCAACCGCCTTCGCCCGCGGCGCTCCTGCCTGGCCGTACCGGGCAGCAACCCGCGCTTCCTGGAGAAGGCGCAGGGCCTCCCCGCGGACCAGGTCTTCCTGGACCTGGAGGACGCGTGCGCGCCGCTCGCCAAGCCCGAGGCGCGGCACACCATCGTCAAGTTCCTCAACGAGGGCGACTGGACGGGCAAGACGCGCGTGGTCCGGGTCAACGACTGGACGACCGAATGGACGTACCGGGACGTCGTCACGGTGGTGGAGGGCGCGGGCCCGAACCTGGACTGCATCATGCTGCCGAAGGTGCAGAACGCCCAGCAGGTCGTCGCCCTGGACCTGCTGCTGACGCAGATCGAGAAGACGATGGGCTTCGAGGTCGGCCGGATCGGCATCGAGGCGCAGATCGAGAACGCGCAGGGCCTGAACAACGTCAACGAGATCGCGCAGGCCTCCCCGCGCGTGGAGACCATCATCTTCGGCCCGGCCGACTTCATGGCCTCCATCAACATGAAGTCCCTGGTCGTGGGCGAACAGCCGCCCGGCTACCCGGCGGACGCCTACCACTACATCCTGATGAAGATCCTGATGGCCGCCCGCGCCAACGACCTCCAGGCGATCGACGGCCCCTACCTCCAGATCCGCAACGTCGACGGCTTCCGCGAGGTCGCCGGCCGCGCCGCCGCGCTGGGCTTCGACGGCAAGTGGGTACTGCACCCGGGTCAGGTCGACGCCGCCAACGAGGTCTTCTCGCCCTCGCAGGAGGACTACGACCACGCCGAGCTGATCCTCGACGCGTACGACTACTACACGTCCGAGGCGGGTGGCAAGAAGGGCTCCGCGATGCTCGGCGACGAGATGATCGACGAGGCCAGCCGCAAGATGGCGCTGGTCATCGCCGGCAAGGGCCGCGCCGCCGGCATGCGGCGCACCAGCACGTTCGAGATCCCGGAGGCGTGACGGCGATGCAGTTCGGACGCACGTACGAGGAGTTCGAGGTCGGGGCGACGTACAAGCACTGGCCGGGCAAGACGGTCACGGAGTACGACGACCACCTGTTCTGTCTCCTCACCATGAACCACCACCCGCTCCACATGGACACCAACTACGCCGAGAAGACGACCGACTTCGGCAAGAACGTGGTGGTCGGGAACTACGTCTACTCCCTCCTGCTCGGCATGTCCGTCCCGGACGTCTCCGGCAAGGCGATCGCCAACCTGGAGATCGAGTCGCTCAGGCACGTGGCGCCGACCTTCCACGGCGACACGGTCTACGGCGAGACGACCGTGCTGGACAAGTGGCCGTCGAAGTCGAAGAACGACCGCGGGATCGTCTACGTCGAGACCAAGGGCTACAAGCAGGACGGCACCCTGGTGTGCGTCTTCCGCCGCAAGGTGATGGTGCCCACCGAGACGTACATCAAGGAGCGCGGCGGCGAGCAGCCGGGCCGCCCCGAGCTCAAGGAGCAGGAGAAGTAGCCATGGCCCGTCTCGCCCAGACCGCCGGTCTGACCGACGTCCAGCAGGAGATCCTCTCCACCGTCCGGGACTTTGTCGACAAAGAGATCATTCCGGTCGCGACCGAGCTGGAGCACCGCGACGAGTACCCGCAGGCAATCGTGGACGGCCTGAAGGAGCTCGGCCTCTTCGGCCTGATGATCCCCGAGGAGTACGGCGGCCTGGGCGAGTCGCTGCTCACCTACGCGCTGTGCGTGGAGGAGATCGCCCGGGGCTGGATGTCGGTGTCCGGCATCATCAACACGCACTTCATCGTCGCGTACATGCTCAAGCAGCACGGCACGCAGGAGCAGAAGGACCACTTCCTGCCGAGGATGGCGGCCGGCGACGTCCGGGGCGCCTTCTCGATGTCGGAGCCCGGACTGGGCTCCGACGTGTCGGCGATCACGTCGAAGGCGGTCAAGGACGGCGACGAGTACGTCCTGAACGGTCAGAAGATGTGGCTGACGAACGGCGGCACGTCCTCGCTCGTGGCCGTACTGGTCCGCAGTGACGAAGGACACCCCGAGGGCACGGCGCCGCACAAGTCGATGACGACCTTCCTGATCGAGAAGGAGCCGGGCTTCGGCGAGGTCCGCCCGGGCCTCACCATCCCCGGCAAGATCGACAAGATGGGCTACAAGGGCGTCGACACGACCGAGCTGATCATGGACGGACTGCGCGTTCCGGCCGATCGGGTGCTCGGCGGGGTCACCGGCCGAGGTTTTTACCAAATGATGGACGGCGTCGAGGTCGGCCGCGTCAACGTGGCGGCGCGTGGCTGCGGCGTCGCCCAGCGCGCCTTCGAACTGGGGGTCCGCTACGCCCAGCAGCGGCACACGTTCGGCAAGCCGATCGCCCAGCACCAGGCCATCCAGTTCAAGCTGGCGGAGATGGCGACCAAGGTCGAGGCCGCGCATGCGATGATGGTCAACGCGGCACGCAAAAAGGATTCCGGGGAACGAAACGACCTCGAAGCGGGGATGGCGAAGTACCTCGCCTCCGAGTACTGCAAGGAGGTCGTGGAGGATGCCTTCCGGATCCACGGCGGCTACGGCTTCTCCAAGGAGTACGAGATCGAGCGCCTCTACCGAGAGGCCCCGATGCTGCTCATCGGTGAAGGTACCGCCGAGATCCAGAAAATGATCATCGGGCGCAGGCTGCTCGAAGAGTATCGATTCCACGGCTGATTGTCCGGGTACGGGGTGTTTTCTTCGAGAAGAAGATCACACCCCGTAGACACTCTTCAGCCGCCGACTCGGCTTCCTGGCTTGCCCAGTTGTGGCCCGCGACCGGTACGATCCCGGGAAAGCCGCCGTCCCCCGTCAGAGCGCGGCATCATCCGCTACGAAGGTCATCCATGCCCCACAGCCAAACCTCTGCACCTCGCGACAGCCGAGTCGGCGTACGCCTCGCGCGCGGAGCATCGCCGTGGCTTCTCCCGACCGTCGCCACCGCAGCCCTCAGCCTGGCCCGCGCTCGCCGCTCGGGCGTCGCCAAGGCCGTCGCCGTGCCCGCCACCGCGCTCGCGGCGGGCATGCTGTGGTTCTTCCGCGACCCCGAGCGCGAGATCGCCCAGGGCCAGGTCATCTCGCCCGCCGACGGTGTGGTGCAGAGCATCATGCCGTGGAAGGACGGGCGTACCCGCGTCGCCATCTTCATGAGCCCGCTCAACGTCCACGTCAACCGCGCGCCCCTCGCGGGCACCGTGACGTCCGTCGAGCACATCCCCGGCGGCTTTGTTCCGGCTTTCAACAAGGAGAGCGAGAACAACGAGCGCGTAGTCTGGCATTTCGACACCGAACTCGGCGACATCGAGATGATCCAGATCGCCGGCGCGGTGGCCCGCCGCATCGTTCCCTACGTCCCCCAGGGCACGAAGGTCGAGCAGGGCGACCGCATCGGTCTGATCCGCTTCGGCTCGCGTGTCGACCTCTACCTGCCCGAGGGTGTGGAGGTCGCTGTCGAGGTCGGCCAGAAGACCGTGGCTGGGGTGACTCGCATTGACCGTGATTGATCCGGAGACCCAGGCGGGCTGGGTGCCCGAGGCCGACGAGGTGGACGACGAGGAGGAGATGCCTCTTTCTCTCCGCCTGTCGATAGCGGACACCCTCACGCTGGGCAACGCCACGTGCGGCTTCATGGCGGTGTACTTCACCACCACCGGCATCCTGATCCCGCACCTCACCGGCAGCCAGGAGTCCGGCATGGCCCGCCACAGCGCGGCCACGGCGGTCATCCTGATGCTCTGCGCGGCGGTCTTCGACCTGTTCGACGGGCTGGTGGCCCGCAAGCTGCGCTCGTCGCCGATGGGCGCGGAGCTGGACAACCTGTCCGACCTGATCAGCTTCGGTCTGGCCCCCGCGTACTTCGTCCTCGTCTACGGCATGGTCGCGGACGACGCGCACCAGCGGGTGGCGGCGGTGGGCGCGATCGTGGTGCTGCTGGCCGTGGTGCTGAGACTGGCCCGCTTCAGCTGCGTGACGATGAAGGACGGCATGTTCCAGGGCATGCCCTCGCCGTTCGGCGCGCTGACGGTCGTCTCGATCGTGCTGCTGGAGCTCCCGTTCGTGGCGACCCTGCTGGCGATCCTCGGGACCGCGTGGCTGATGGTGAGCCGGGTGGAGTACCCGAAGCCCCGGGGACGCCTCGCGGGCGCGATGCTCTCCTGGATCGTGCTGTCGATGGGGCTGCTGGCGGCCTGGGCCTTCGACGCGCCCAGCGGACAGCTGCTCCTCCAGACGGGCTGCGCACTGCAACTGGTGATGGGCGCGGTGATTCCGCTGTTCGCCACGGCTCGACGGGTGAACAACTTCCGCGACAACCGTCGTGAGGCACGGGCCGCGCAGTTGCCGTAGCGGTACGTGGACGAGGGGCCCCCTGCCCGGGTCGGGTAGGGGGCCCCTCGTCTGTGCGGCCGATCAGAGGCCTCAGGCCAAGTGGTCCTCGGCCAGCCGCGCGGCGACCCGTTCCAGGATCGGCCCCGCGTCCGCGATGCACCGGGCGACGTCCGGCTCGACGGATGTCAGGGGGTAGGCCCGCGAGATCCCGGCCCCGAGCAGCGCCTCCGCAGGCAGCGCCAGCCGCCCGCACACCGCCACGACCTCCTTGCCCGCCGCCCGCGCCGCCGCGGCGACCCCCGCCGGTGCCTTGCCGTGCAGCGTCTGCTCGTCCAGCGACCCCTCCCCGGTGATCACCAGCGAGGCCCGCTCCAGGGCGGGCGCGAAGCCCAGCACGTCGAGCATCACCTCGATACCGGGACGGAACCGCGCACCGAGCAGCAGGGCCCCGTATCCGATGCCCCCGGCGGCCCCCGCACCCGGCGCCGCCGCGTACTCGGCGGCGCGCGGCCCGGCCTCCGCCTCCAGCACCTTCGCGAAGTGGGCCAGCGCGGCGTCCAGCGTCTCCACGTCGTCCGGCGAGGCCCCCTTCTGCGGGCCGTACACCGCCGGCGCGCCCTTCGGGCCGGTCAACGGGTTGTCGACGTCGCTGGCCAGCACCAGCTCGACCGAGGACAGCCGCGGGTCGAGGCCGGACAGGTCCGCGCGGGCGAGGTCGGCGAGTCCGCCGCCGCCCGGCGACACCGGCTCGCCCTCCTCGGTCAGGAACCGCGCGCCCAGCGCGGACAGCATGCCCGCGCCGCCGTCCGTCGTGGCGCTGCCGCCGACGCCGAACACGATCGTCCGCGCGCCCGCGTCCAGCGCGGCCCGCAGCAGTTCCCCGGAGCCGTACGTCGAGGCGGTCAGCGGCGCGAAGAGCCCGGCCGGCAGCCGCTGCAAGCCGCTCGCCTCGGCCATCTCCACCACCGCGGTGCCGCCGCGCAGCGCGAACGCGGCCGTGACCTCCTCGCCGAGCGGCCCGGCGACCCGCACCTCCCGGCGCTCGAAACCGGCCGCGACCGCCGCGTCCACGGTCCCGTCGCCGCCGTCGGCCACGGGCAGCGCCTCCACCTGAAGATCCGGCACGACCCGGCGCAGCCCGGCCGTCACCCGCTCGGCGACCTGCACGGCCGTCAGCGAGCCCTTGAACTTGTCCGCGGCGATGAGCACCCGACGGGTCTCGTTCACTCCAGCGTCCGCCACCTTGTCTTCCCCTTGCTCTCCGGGCCCCGCGCACGTCAGGGCCAGTCGCGCCGCTGTGACCATAACCGCAGGGCACCCCCGCCGTCATGCCCCGCCCGAACCCTGGTCGAGCCGCTGGGAGCCGGCTGGGCAAAGTGGGTACACCCCTGCCATGAGCACCCAGCGCACCGGTCCGGACCTCGCCGACCGCGTCCACGGCGGCTGGCTCGGCCGGATCGCGGGCAACATGCTCGGCAAGCCGGTCGAGCAGGGCGAGGTGTGGACGCGCGACCGCATCGACCGCTATCTGCGCCGGGCCGCGGCCCTGCCGCTGACCGACTACCTGCCCGAGCCGGCGGACGCGGACGAGGCCGCCGTACTGCGCCCGGAGTGGCGCGCTTGCGTGCGCGGCCGGATCCACGGCAGCTGCCGGGACGACGACGTCGACTACGCGATCCTCGGCCTGCACCTGCTGGAGACCCACGGCTTCGGCTTCAGCACCGAGCAGGTCGGCGAGCTGTGGCTGCTCAGGCTGCCGTACCTCCAGACGTTCACGGCGGAACGGGCCGCGTACCGGAACCTCGCGAACGGGCTGAAACCGCCGCTGACGGCGACGTACGACAACCCGTACCAGGAGTGGATCGGCGCGTTGATCCGCGCCGACGTCTACGGTTGGACCTGCCCCGGCGACCCCGTCCGGGCCGCCGGGCTGGCCCGCCGGGACGCGGTGCTCTCGCACACCGGCAACGGCGTGTACGGCGCGATGTGGGCCGCCGCGCTGATCTCGGCGGCGTTCACCGCCCCGACCGTGCGGGACGCCCTGGACACCGCGCTCTCGGTCGTCCCGGCGAGCAGCCGCCTGGCCCGGACCGTGCGGCGGGTGACGGGCCTGCACGAGGCGCGGCTGCCGTGGGAGGAGACCCTGGCCACGGTGTCCGCGGAGACCGCGGGGCTCGGCTGGATCCACACGGTCCCGAACGCCGCCGTCCTCACCGCCGGACTGCTGTACGGCGACGGCGACTTCACCCGGACCGTCGCCCTGACCGTGCGCGGCGGCCTGGACACCGACTCCAACGGGGCGACGGCCGGTTCGGTGGCCGGGGTCCGCACCGGGGCGGAGGCCATTCCGGCGCGCTGGCGGGACCCGCTGGAGGACACGGTGCGCAGCGCGGTGTTCGGCTTCGACGGCGTACGGATCAGCGCGCTGGCCGAACGCACCGTGCGCCTGGCGACGAGCGGGACGTAGCCGGCGGCCGGCTGGTTACCCTTCCCCCCATGACCACGACCCAGGATTTCGCCGCGTACATCGCGAGCCTGCCCCGTGTCCTCGCCGGGGCCGCCGCCCTCTTCCGGGACGCCGGGGGGCGGGTGCTGCTCGTCGAACCCAACTACCGTGACGGCTGGGCCCTTCCGGGCGGGACCATCGAGTCCGACGACGGTGAGACGCCGCGCCAGGGCGCCCGCCGGGAGACGCTGGAGGAGATCGGGCTCGACCGCGAACTCGGCCGGCTGCTGGCCGTGGACTGGGTGCACGGCGCGGGCCGGCCGCCGCTGGTGGCGTACCTGTACGACGGCGGTGTCCTGACCGAGGACGAGCTGAAGGCCATCCGTCTCCAGGAGGAGGAACTGCTCTCCTGGCGCCTGGTCGCCCGCGAGGACCTCACCGCCCATCTGCCCGGGGCGCTCGGCCGCCGGGTGCTGGCCGCGCTGGACGTCCTCGCGGACGGCTCCGGGACGGCGGAACTGGAGAACGGCCACCGGGTGGCCTGACCGCCCGGTCACCTGGCCATGCGGGGACGCCGGCACCGGGGACCGTGCCATGGGACCGTCTCGCCGGTCCCGTCCCCGCGGTTATCCGTTCGCGGCGGGCACGCCGCCCGCCCTACCCTCGATGCCATGGCCAAGCCCCTCGTCGCCCTGCTCAGCGGGGCCGGTATCTCCACCGACTCCGGCATCCCGGACTACCGCGGGCCGAACGGGCTGTGGCGGCGCGATCCGGAGGCCGAGAAGCTCGTGACGTACGAGTACTACATGACGGACCCGGAGATCCGGCGGCGGTCCTGGCGGATGCGCCGCGAGAACCGGACGCTGCGGGCCGAGCCGAACGCGGCGCACCGGGCCGTCGCCGAGCTGGAGAGGTCCGGCGTGCCGGTCCGGGTCATCACCCAGAACGTGGACGGCCTGCACCAGCTCGCCGGTATGCCCGCCCGCAAGGTGCTCGAACTCCACGGCAGCGCCCGGGGCGTGGTGTGCACCGGGTGCGGGGCCCGGGGGCCGATGGAGGACGCCCTCGCCCGGGTGGAGGCCGGCGAGGCGGACCCGCCGTGCCTGGAGTGCGGCGGCATCCTGAAGTCGGCGACGGTGATGTTCGGCGAGCGGCTGGATCCGGTGGTCCTCGGGCAGGCCGTCGCCGTCACCAAGGCCTGCCAGGTGTTCATCGCCGTGGGCAGCAGCCTCCAGGTGCAGCCCGCCGCCGGCCTGGCCGGCGTGGCCGCCGACCACGGCGCACGCCTCGTCATCGTGAACGCCGAACCCACGCCCTACGACGACCGGGCCGACGAGATCGTCCGGGAACCGATCGGCACCGCGCTGCCCGCACTCCTGCGCACGCTGGGCGACTGAGCACGCCGGGCCGGCGCCGGTCGGCGGGGCCGGCGCCGGTCGGCGGGGTCAGAACAGGGCGGTTCCCCGTTCGAAGTCCAGCAGGCGGCGTTTGCGGTCGAGGCCGCCGCCGTAGCCGGTGAGGCTGCCGTCGGAGCCGATCACGCGGTGGCAGGGCACGATGATGCCCACGGGATTGCGGCCGTTGGCGAGGCCGACGGCGCGGGAGGCCCGGGGGTTGCCGAGGGCGTCGGCCAGTTCGCCGTAGGTGCGGGTCTCGCCGTACGGGATGGCGGTCAGCTGCTGCCAGACGCTGCGCTGGAACGGTGTGCCGTGCAGGCCGAGCCGGACGGTGAACTCCTTGGTCTCGCCCGAGAAGTACGCCGTCAACTGCTCGGCCGTCTCGGCGAAGACGGGCAGGGAGTCGTCGCGCGGGCCGAACCTCTCCTCGCCGGGGCGGTGCCGCTGGTCCACCATGTACAGGCCGCACAGGGCGCCGTCGGCGTCGGCGACGAGGGTGAGCGGACCGTACGGGCTGTCGGTCACGGTGTGGTGGTTCATCGGAGTCGAGTCCTTCAGGCCGGGAGGAAGTTGATCGGGTGGCTGTCCGTCGCCCACAGGTACTGCACCGCGTACGACCGCCAGGGCCGCCACATCTGCGCGCGGGCGGTGAGTGCGGCCGGGGTGGCCGGCAGGCCCAGTTCCTTCGCGGCGCGCCGTATGCCGAGGTCGGTGGGGAGGAAGGCGTCGGGGTCGCCGAGGGCGCGCATGGCGATGACGTCCACCGTCCAGGGCCCGAAGCCGGGCAGCGCGAGGAGCCGGGCCCGCGCCTCGGCCCAGTCGGCCTCCACGCCCAGGTGCAGTCCGCCGTCGGCGAGTTCGCGGACGAGGGTGGTGAAGGTGGTGCGCCGGGTGCGGGGCATCGCCAGGGTCTCGGGGTCGACGCCGGCCAGCGCCTCGGGTGAGGGGAAGAGGTGCGTGAGGCCGCCTTCGGGGTCGTCCAGGGGCTTGCCGTGCGCGGTGACCAGGCGGGCCGCGTGGGTGCGGGCGGCGGCCGTGGAGACCTGCTGCCCGAGCACGGCCCGGACGGCGAACTCGGCCTCGTCGACCGTGCGCGGCACCCGCCGGCCCGGGGCCCGGTCGACCAGGGGGGCCAGGGACGGGTCGGTGCGCAGGTGGCCGTCGACCGCCACCGGGTCGGCGTCCAGGTCGAGCAGGCGGCGGCAGCGGCTGATGGCCACGGTCAGATCGCGCAGGTCGCTGAGGGTGAGGCGGCAGGCGATGTGGTCGGGGCGGGGTGCGAGCGCGGCGATGCCGTGGCCGTACGGCAGCCGCAGGGTGCGGCGGTAGGCGCCGTCGCGCCACTCCTCGACACCGGGGACGGCGGTGGCGGCGAGGTGGCCGAAGAGGTTGGACGGGTTGAGCGGGGCGCGGAACGGCAGCCGCAGGGTGACCACGCCGGGGGTGCCCGCGCCGCTCTTCGGCGCCCGGGCGCGCAGCTCGCTCGGGGACAGGGCGAAGACCTCGCGGACGGTGTCGTTGAAGGCGCGGACGGAGGCGAAACCGGCCGCGAACGCGATCTCCGCCATCGGCAGGGCCGTGGTCTCGATGAGCAGCCGCGCGGTCTGGGCCCGCTGCGCGCGGGCGAGCGCGAGGGGGCCGGCGCCCAGCTCGGCGAGCAGCTGGCGCTCCACCTGCCGGGTGCTGTAGCCGAGCCGGGCGGCGAGTCCGGGCACGCCCTCGCGGTCCACGACCCCGTCGGCGATCAGCCGCATGGCCCGGGCCACGAGGTCGGCGCGCGCGTTCCACTCCGGGGAGCCGGGGCTGGTGTCGGGGCGGCAGCGCTTGCAGGCCCGGAACCCGGCCTGCTGGCAGGCGGCGGCGCTCGGGTAGAACGTCATGTTCTCCGGCTTGGGCGGCACGACCGGGCAGCTCGGCCGGCAGTAGATCCGGGTGGTCAGGACGGCCGTGAAGAACCATCCGTCGAACCGCGCGTCCTTGGACCGCACGGCGCGCACGCAGTGCTCCCGGTCGTGGTGCATCCCTGTCTGCATGCGCCCAGCATGGCCCACCGCACGCCCCGGTCGCTGGCGAAAATCCGACATCAACGTGGGCCTGGCCAGGGCCCCCGACCGCTCGATCTCATGATCGAGCGGTCTGCCGCTCCTCGCTGATCCGTTCGGATCCCTGCCGGAAGCGGGTGATCCAGTCGGCGGTGGTCCGCAGGCCGCCGAACGTGTAGAAGTGCACCTTCACCGTGCCGTGCCGGGCCGGGTCGTACCGGTCGGCCAGTGCGTGCAGGAAGCGGTCCGGGCCGGCCGTGCCCATGAGATTGGTCAGCGAGAAGCCGTATTTGCGGGCCACGGAGGCGCTGGTGCCGACGCCGAACCGGCCGGCGTAGCGCAGCAGCCGGCGCACCCCCGCGGGTCCGGGGACGCCGACGCGGACGGGCAGGTGCACGCCCCGCGCGCGCAGGGCCTCCAGCCAGGCGAGCACCGGGTCGGCGTCGAAGCCGAACTGGGTGATGACGTCCCCGGTGAACCGGTCCGCGCCGATGGCCGCCGCTTTGTCCGTGAGCGCCGGCCACAGCAGCCGGTCGGCTATGCCGGGGTGGCCCTCGGGATAGCCGGCGATGCCGACGTGCCGGACGCCGTGGCGCCGCAGCAGCCCGGTGCGCAGGACGGCGAGGGCGTCCTCGTAGGGCCCCTCGGGGCGGGCCGGGTCGCCGCCGACGACGAACACGTTCCCGGCGGTGCCGTCGGCCGCCAGCCCGGCGAGGAACTCCTCCAGGGCGGTACGGGAGGGCAGACGGCGCGCGGAGATGTGCGGTACGGGGACGAAACCGAGCCGTTTGACCGCGCGGGCGGCGCTCAGCCGCGTACCGGTGTCCTCGCCGGCCAGGAACGTGATGTTGATCCGGGTGCCGGGCGGGACGCTGTCCCGCGCCTCCTCCAGCCCGGGCACGTCCTTGCCGGTCATCTCCAGGGAGAAGTCGTCCAGCAGCGCGGGGTCCATCGTGCTCCTCGTACTCCTCGTGCCGTGCGGACGGCTCACCGCGGCCCCCACGGCTGCGGTCGGGGACCGCGCCGATGATGCCACGTGCAGGCGCGGAGCCCGTGAGCAGGGGCCGGGAGCGGCTGCTGGACGGGGGCGGGGGCGCGGGCCGGGGCGCTGGTGGGCGGAGGCCGGGAGCGGCCGGTGGGCGGAGGCCGGGAGCGCGGGCCGGGAGCGGCTCTTGGATGGGGTCCTGGTTTGTGGCCCGGGGCCGCTGCCGGACGGGGGCCGGGAGCCCGGCCGGGAGCGGCCGGTGGGGCGGCGTCGGGGCGCGGCCAAGGCTGGGGACCTGGATCGCATTGTGTCGGCGGGCCCGGGGTCCTGGTTCGCGGGCCGGGAGCAGCTGCTGGATGGGGCCGGGGGCGCGACCCGGGGCGGCTCTTGGACGGGGTCCTGGTTTGTGGCCCGGGGCCGCTGCCGGACGGGGCCGGGAGCGACCCGGGGCGGCTCTTGGGCGGGGGCCGGGAGCCCCCGGCCTGCGGGTCGGCGTGATGGAGGCGTGCCGGGCGCCGCGGGGGTTCAGGCCGCCGCTTCGCGGTGTGACGCGAGCGCCCAGAGCACGAAGACGTCGATCGCCAGCAGGACCAGTGACCAGACGGGCGCGTACGGCAGGAACAGGAACTGCGTGATGAGGCTGAACGCGACGAGGACCAGGCCGACGATGCGGGCCCAGGCCATGCCCATGAGCAGGCCGACGCCCGTCGCCAGGACCAGGGCGCCGATGACGATGTGGATCGTGCCCCAGCCGGTGAGGTTCATCTTGTAGATGTAGCTGCCGATGCGGTAGTAGACGGCGTCCCCGGCGACGGCGGCGATCCCCTGGAAGAGGGCGAGGAGGCCGCTGCACATCATCAGGACTCCGGCGAACGTGACGCCGCCGGTCGCCCAGGCGCCACCCCGGGCGCCGGGCTGCCGCGGCGGCCACGAGCCGCCCGGACCGGTCGGTCCGCTGGGCTGCGCTGCCTGGCTCATGAGCGTGTCCTTTCTGCCTCCCCGTTCGTTCGGATCCCGCGCGCTCGCGGGGAGCACGTGGGGCACTCCGAGCGTTGGCCAGGCAGCCGCCGGGCGCACCGAGGGATACGCCGTTCGGGTGAGCCGGCCGAGCGGTTCGGGTCGGTCGGCGGCGGCGTCCGTCAGCCGGCCTGCCGGGCGAACGCCTCGTACGCCCGTTCGTCGAAGAGCACGAACCGCGCCTCCTCCACCGCCGTCGGCGTGTTCCGTACGGTCTCCACCGCGATACGGGCCGCGTCCTGCATCGGCCAGCGGTAGACGCCGGTGGAGACGGCCGGGAAGGCGACGGTCCGGGCACCGAGTTCGTCGGCGACGCGCAGTGCCTCGCGGTAGCAGGAGGCGAGCAGGCCGGAGCGGTCCTCGGTGGCGGACCAGACGGGTCCCACGGTGTGGATCACCCAGCGGGCGTCCAGTTCGCCCGCCGTGGTGGCGACCGCCCGGCCCGTGGGCAGGCCCTTTCCGTACCGGGAGGCGCGCAGGGCGCGGCACTCCTCCAGGATGGCGGGGCCGCCCCGGCGGTGGATCGCGCCGTCCACGCCTCCGCCGCCGAGCAGGGAGGAGTTCGCCGCGTTGACGATGGCGTCGGCGTGCTGCCGGGTGATGTCGCCCTGGACGAGGGTGATGGCGGTCATGTCTGCCTCAGTCGATGTCCGTCAGGTCTGTCTCAGTCTCCGCCAGACGGCCTTGGCCGCGTTGTGTCCGGACATGCCGTGGACACCGGGTCCGGGCGGGGTGGCCGAGGAGCAGATGAAGACGGCCGGGTGGGGGGTGTGGTACGGGAACAGGGTCGGCTTGGGGCGCAGCAGCAGTTGGAGTCCGGAGGCCGCGCCGCAGGCGATGTCGCCGCCGACGTAGTTGGCGTTGCGGGCGGCCATCTCGGCGGGTCCGGCGGTGGCGCGGGCGAGCACGCGGTCGCGGAAGCCGGGGGCGAAGCGCTCGAGCTGGCGTTCTATGGCGTCCGTGAGGTCGCCGGACCAGCCGTTGGGCACATGGCCGTAGGCCCAGAAGACGTGCTTGCCCTCGGGGGCGCGGGACGGGTCGACCAGGCTGGGCTGCACGGTGATCATGAACGGTCTGTCGGGGGCGCGCCCCTCGCGGGAGGCGGCGCGCAGGGCGGTGCCGATCTCGGCCTGGCTCGCGCCGATCTGGACGGTGCCGGCGGTGCGGGCCTCGGGCGCGGTCCAGGGCACGGGGCCGTCCAGCGCGTAGTCGATCTTGAAGACGCCGGGGCCGTAGCGGTAGCGCGCGTAGTGGTCGCCGAAGCCGGCGATCCGGGCGAGCGCGGCGGGCGAGGTGTCGAAGACGTACGCGCGCGCGGGCGGCAGGTCGTCGAGGCGCTTGACCTCGTAGTCGGTGTGCACGGCGCCGCCGAGGTCGGTCAGGTAGGCGGCGAGGGCGTCGGAGATGGCCTGGGAGCCGCCGCGGGGCACCGGCCAGCCGCGGGCGTGGGCGGACAGGGCGAAGACCAGTCCGATGGCGCCCGTGGCCAGGCCGTTCAGCGGCGCCATGACATGGGCGACCAGGCCCGCGAAGAGGGTCTTGACCCGCTCGTCCTTGAAGCGGCGCATCAGCCAGGTGGACGGCGGGAGCCCGGCCAGGCCGAAGCGGGCCAGGGTGACGGGGTCGCGGGGCAGCGCGGTCAGCGGCAGGGACATGAAGTCCCGGACCAGGGTGTCCCAGTGGGCGAGGAGCGGCTCGACCAGCCTGCGGTACGCGCCCGCGTCGCGCGGGCCGAAGGAGGCGGCGGTCTCGGCGACCGAGCGGGAGAGCACGGCCGCGGTGCCGTCCGGGAACGGGTGGGCCATGGGCAGCGGGGCGTGCAGCCATTCGAGGCCGTACCGGTCGAGCGGCAGGGCGCGGAACGCCGGGGAGTTGATGCCGAGGGGGTGCGCGGCCGAGCACGGGTCGTGCCGGAAGCCGGGCAGGGTCAGCTCCTCGGTGCGGGCGCCGCCGCCGACGGTGGACTTCGCCTCGAACAGGGCCACGGAGAAGCCGCGGCGGGCCAGCTCCACGGCTGCGGTCAGTCCGTTCGGCCCCGCACCCACCACGACCGCATCGAGCATCGACGGCACCTTCGGACCCCTTCGTCAGCCGACGGCCATTCGGGATCAGGATATGCCGGGGGTCTGACACCGCCCCGGCCCGGGTGGTCCCGGGGGTCAGGACGCGGTGCGCAGCAGGTCCGCGACCCGGCGGGCGGTGGCGGCGTCCCGGGCGGCGGTGAACGGCAGGGCGTTGCCGCCGGTGACGCGGAACGGCTCGCCGGTCAGCGTGAGGTGCGTGCCGCCCGCCTCCTCGACCAGGAGCAGACCGGCCGCGTGGTCCCAGGCGGCCTCCCAGGAGAACGCGACGGCGTCCAACTCGCCCCGGGCCACGGCGAGGTACTCCAGGCCCGCCGAGCCGCACACGCGCGGGGCGAGGCCGTCGGTCCACAGGGGGCGCAGGGCGCGCTTCTGCTCGTCGGTGGTGTAGTCCGGGTGGGAGGTGGCGACGACGAGGTCCCGGCCGGGCGCGGGCGGGCCCGCGAACAGCCGCTCGCCGTCGAGGAAGGCGCCCTGGCCGCGGACGGCGGTGGCGAACTGGTCGCGCGCCGCCGCGTAGGTCCAGGAGGCGATCACGACGCCCCGCTGGACGAGCGCGACCAGGGTGCAGAAGCCGTCGTCGCCGTGCACGAACTGGCGGGTGCCGTCGACCGGGTCGACGATCCACACCGGTACGTCGTCCTGGAGCGCCCGGTACACCGCCGGGTCGGCGTGCACCGCCTCCTCGCCGACGACCACCGAGCCGGGCAGCAGGGCGCCGAGGTCCTCGGTGAGCCGCAGCTCGGCGAGGCGGTCGGCGTCCGTCACCAGGTCGTGCGGGCCGCTCTTCTGGTCGACCTCGTGCGCGGCGAGGCGGCGGAAGCGGGGCAGGATCTCGGCCGCGGCGGCCTTGCGGACCGCTTCCTCCACGTCGGCCGAGCAGCGGGCGAGAAACTCGTCGATGGTCTCCGTCTCTTCGATCATGCCTCCCATAAGAGCACGTCCCACTGACAATCCCCGCCCCCATTCGGTGCACTCGGGGTGGAATCGGGGTGAAGAGCGGGGATCGGCACCGCCCGCCGGGCCGGGCACGGCCGTCAGCGGCCGACGGCGTATCCCTGCATGCCGCGCGGATTGGCCGCGGCCGACAGGACGCCGGTCTCCGGGTCCCGGGCCACCGCGCACAGCCGCCCCTCGGACCAGGCGGGACCCACGGTGACGTCGTGGCCGCGCCGCCGCAGCTCCTCGATCACCCCGGCGTCCATGCGGGACTCCACGGTCACGCCGCCGGCCTGCCGGCCGCGCGGGTGGAAGGAGCTGGGGTGGTTGTCGTTGTGCCAGTTGGGGGCGTCGACGGCGCCCTGGAGGTCGAGGCCGCCGCGGACGGGGGCGCGCAGGGAGGCGGCCAGGAAGAAGTGCAGCTGCCACTGGTCCTGCTGGTCGCCGCCGGGCGTGCCGAACGCCATGACCGGCACGCCGTCGCGCAGCGCGAGGGACGGGGTGAGGGTGGTGCGGGGGCGGCGGCCGGGGGTGAGGGAGCCCGGCAGGCCCTCCTCCAGCCAGGTCATCTGCAAGCGGGTGCCGAGCGGGAAGCCCAGTTCGGGGACGACGGGGTTGGACTGGAGCCAGCCGCCGCTGGGCGTGGCCGCGATCATGTTGCCCCAGCGGTCGACGACGTCCAGGTGGCAGGTGTCGCCGCGGGTCGTGCCGTCGGCGGCGACCTCGGGCTCGCCGGGCAGCCCGGCGACGGTCGGTTCGCCGGCGCCCATCGGGTCGACGCCGTGCGCCGCGCCGGCCGGCACGCGCGCGTGTGCCCGCGCGGGCAGCCGCGGGGTACGGCCGCCGGGGCTGCCGGGGCGCAGCTCGTGGTCCGCCTTCTCGCCGACGAGGGCCCGCCGGGCCGCGTTGTACTCGTCCGACAGCAGGTCCGCGAGTGGCACCTCGGCGGCGTCCCCGTACCAGGCCTCGCGGTCGGCCATGGCGAGCTTGCAGCCCTCGATCAGCAGGTGGACGTAGTCGGCGGAGCCGTAGGCGGGCAGCTCGGGCGGGAGCAGGGCGAGCTGCTGGAGCAGCACCGGGCCCTGGCTCCAGGGGCCGGCCTTGCACACCGTCCAGCCGTTCCAGTCGTACGTCACCGGGGTCTCGTAGGTCGCCGACCAGCCGGCGAGGTCGGCCTCGGTGAGGGTGCCGGTGTGCCGCTCGCCGCTGGTGTCCAGGGTGGGCCGGCGGGACTGCCGTACCAGGGCCTCGGCGATGAAGCCGGAGCGCCACACCTCGCGCGCGGCGTCGATCCGGGCCTCCCGGCCGCCCGCGCGGGCGGTCTCGGCCAGCAGCCGCTTCCAGGTGGCGGCCAGGGCGGGGTTGCGCAGCAGCGTGCCGGGGCGGGGTGCCCGGCCGCCCGGCAGGTACAGCTCCGCCGAGGACGTCCACTCGGTCTCGAACAGCCGCCGTACGCTCTCGACGGTCAGGCCGACGTTCTCCACGGACGCGTGCCCGTGCTCGGCGTAGCCGATGGCGTACTTCAGGACGTCGTCCAGGGATTTGGTGCCGTGGTCGCGCAGGAGCAGCAGCCAGGCGTCGAAGGCACCGGGCACGGCGGCGGCGAGCGGTCCGGTGCCCGGTACGAGGTCCAGCCCGAGCCCCCGGTAGTGGGCCACCGTCGCGCCCGCCGGGGCCACGCCCTGTCCGCACAGCACGCGCACCGCACCGCCCGCCGGGGCGAGCAGGACCGGGACCTCGCCGGCCGGCCCGTTGAGGTGCGGCTCCACGACGTGCAGCACGAACGCCCCGGCCACGGCCGCGTCGAACGCGTTGCCCCCGTCCTCCAGCACCGCCATCGCCGACTGGGAGGCGAGCCAGTGGGTGGAGGACACCATGCCGAAGGTGCCCTGGAGGGTGGGGCGGGTGGTGAACATACGGCCTCTCACCTCGTTGTTTGCGCGCATCGGTCCGTCCGATCGGCGCTCAGGAACCGTCCTGGGGAGAATCTGGGGAGTTCGAGCCAGGACCCGCGTTCCCCCGGTCACCGAGCAGGCTATCGATCGCCTTGCGTCCCATCTCCCCTGCCTCAAGCACCATAGAGGCGTAGGTGTGGCGCAGCACATGGAACCCGTCTTTCGGCGCCGCCTGCCACTGAGCCCTTTCCAACCTGTCTCTGGTGTCTCGGTAGTTGGGCTGGCAACGTGATGAAGCCCCTGGTGGATGGGTTTTCGACCAAGAGAACCGTCTCCACCAGAGGCTTCACGTGCTTGTCTGCCCGTCCGGGCTGGACGTGTCCAGCTCTGCCCTCCGTTTCCTCGCGCAGCAGCTGCGGCGGCACCGCCGTGCGATCGGTTCCCGCTGGCGACGGCTGAGCGCCGGCCGCCAGGCCCTGCCCACGCTCGCCCACCTGCGGATAGGCCACACGTATGCCCAGCTCGCGGCTGGATTCGGTGTCGGAACCACCACCGCCTACCGGTGTGTCACCGAGACCGCCGACCTCCTGGCCGCCCTCGCACCCACCCTGGCCGACGCCGTCCACGCCGCGTCGACGAAGGCGTACCTGCTCCTGGACGGCACGCTGCTCCCTGCGCGTTCTCAAGCCCGGCGGCACAGCCATCAGCGTCGCGGGCCCGCCCGACCCGGCCTTCGCCCGCGAACTGGGCGCGAACCCGATCCTCCGCCTGGCCATGACAGCCCTCGGCTTCACAGCCCGGCGCAACGCCAAGCGCCACGGTATGACGTACTCGTTCCTGTTCATGAAGGCCAGCGGCAACCAACTGCGCGAACTCACCCCCCTCATCGACACCGGGAAGGTCCGTCCCGTCATCGACCGCGTCTTCCCGTTCGAGCAAACCCTCCAGGCCATGGAGTACGTGGAAAAGGGGCGGGCAAAGGCCGGCAATGCCGTCGTCGCAATGACGTAAGGGCGGTGACGAGTCGCAGGCGCCCGTCACCTCCGACAACCACAAGTCCCTGAACACCCCGCTCCCCGCCACACCACCTGAGGACCCGGCCGTGAGCACGCCGCCCAGCTCCCCCGCCCCGACGTCGCACGAGAACACCCCGAACCGCTCCGTTTCCGTGCGTGGCGTGATCTTCGTCTACCGGCAGCTCGGCCCGGACGACGGCGTACCACTGATCCTCCTCAACCACCTGTCCGCAGTCCTGGACAACTGGGATCCCCGCGTCGTCGACGGACTCGCCGCCCGGCGCCCGGTGGTCACCTTCGACAAGCGCGGCGCCGGCGCGTCCGGCGGCACCACACCTGACACGATCGAGGCGATGGCCCGCGACACCGTGCTGTTCATCCGGGCCCTCGGGTACGACAGGGTCGACCTGCTCGGCCTGTTGATGGGCGGGCTTCATCACCCAGGTCATCGCGGCAGAAGAACCCGATCTTGTACGCAAGCTCATCCTCGCCGGCACGGGACCCGCCGGAGGCCCCGGCATCGACAAGGTCACCAGCCTCACCGTCAAGGACACCATCAAGGCCGTCCTGACCCGCAAAGACCCCAAGCGGTACCTCTTCTTCACCGGCACCGCGGATGACCGCCGAGCGGCCCACGCCTTCCTGGCCCGGCTGAAGGAACGCACGGACGACCGCGACGAAGCCATCTCGCTCTCATCATTCCGCGCCCAGCTCAAGGCCATCCACCACTGGGGCCGCCAGGCACCGGCCGACCTGTCGCGCATCCACCAACCGGTCCTGGTGGCCAACGGTGAGAGCGATCGCATGGTCCCGAGCGTCAACTCAGTCGACCTGGCGGCCCGACTGCCCCAGGGCGAACTCGAACCCCTCTACCCCGACGCCGGACACGGCGGGATCTTCCAGCACCACGACAGATTCGTCCCGCGGGCGCTTGAATTCCTGGAACCGTAGCCAGCCGCCTGGCAGGCCCAGGCCCCTGCCCCGCACCCACGAATCCGTCCTCGCACATCGCCACCATGAACGGTGACCTCGGCTCCGGCCGGCAGTCCATTCGCTGCTTCGCCGCGCCCTCGGCCCGGCCACCCCCTCTGCCGTGGGCCGGGGCGGGCCTGTAGACGGCGGGACCATCGTCTACGTGACCGCCCGTCTGGGCGGTGAGGAGCCAACGAGTGTGGTCCCATCGCGCACTGCCCGTAAGACAGCAAGCTGATGCGCTCGTGCAGACCGCCCTCGACCTGCCGGCCTGAATGCCGATGCTTGTCCCGACGGCCAGGTCAGGCTCAAGGAATCTCTGGTGGAGGTCGGATCCCAGAGGGCCGGACAGCAGATCCACACGGAGGGGTACGAAGTCCTCAAGGCGCTGCGGAGACCTTCCGAGGCCGACGCCTGGTCGCCAGGCCGGTGGCAGCCGGACGAGGTGGCGAGCACCGCCCCACGCCCTGGGGAGTGTGCGGGAGGAAATCACGAGAGCAGTAGAGTGAGGGAGGAGCGAGGGAGGAGTAGTGAGAGCGCCGCGCGTACTGCCAACCCTGGACGAGGTGGACATGGGCGATCATGTCTGCCACCTGTTGGATCGTGCCGATGACGTCATCGACCGCAGCCGGGCTTTCGTTGCGGACGGTGCGTTGCACGGCGACAAGGTCGTGATCGTCGGCCCCGCTCCGCGGGCGGAAAGCGAGTTCGCGCCGCTTGTACTGGACCCTGCCCGGTTGCAGGGTTCTCTTCTCTCCGTGGTGCGGCGGGAGGCGGCCGCCGCCGACCGGGAGGGATTCCGCTCGCTTCGCGTGCTGCACCACGTCGTGCCCGGACCTCGCGCGGACCGGAACGGGGAGTGGCTGCGCAGCGAGCTCGATCTGGAGGAGTTCGCCGCCGACACCGGAGCCATGGTGGTCTGCGCCTACAGCGGTGCTGACTGGGACCTGCCGGCTCTGCAACAGATCAGTTGTGTGCATCCTCATCATCTGGGCAGCCGCCCGGTCTCCCCCGCCTTCCGGGTGTACCGAACCGAGCTGGAAGGCTGGAAGGTGACCGGGACCGTCGACAGCGACGGCGCGGCGGCCTTCGGCACCATCCTGTGCACCCTCCTCGCTCACACGCCGACCGTGCGTCTGCTCTGCCAGACCCTGGAGTTCTTCGATGCCGCCGGGATGAGCGCACTGGCCGATGCCGCCAGGCACCTTCCGGATCGCAAGGTCATCCTGGAAGGCACCAACGAGACCGTGCGGCTCGCCTGGAAGCTGTCCGGCTTCGCGATTCCCGACGTTCCGGTGGTGATGACGCCGTGACCTCCTCTTCGTCCACACCCCTCGAAGGCACGGGATACCGGCACGAGCTGTACCCGTACTCGGGCAGCGATGAATTCGTCGCGGGCGCATTGGGTTTCATCCAGGAGGCGCTCGCCGGTGACGAGGCCGTCGTCGTGGCCGTGCCGCAGGAAAAAGCGTCATTGCTGCGTGCGGAGATCCGTGAGAACGACACCGTGCGCTATGTCGACACCAGCCGGGTGGCGCGTCATCCGGGGCGGCTCATCGCTGCCTGGCAAGAATGGATCAAGGAACACGTCTCGGAGGGGCGGCCCGTCCGCGGGATCGGCGAATCCCCCTGGGACCAGGTCCGCACTGCTGCCGAGGCTGAGGAACTGCGCTACCACGAGTGGCTGCTCAACAGGGCGTTCGCCCAGGGCCCGGCATGGTGGCTGTTGTGCCCCTACGACGTCGCACGCGACCAGGCCGCCCTGACCCAGATGGCACGCTGCCATCCCCAGATCCGCAGAGACGGCCGGACGGTGCTGAGCGAGGACTACGACGCGCACGCAGCGTATGCCTTCGCTGCCCTCACCGACCCCTGCGACCCGTACGACGAGTTCCGCTACAGCAGCGGCGACCTGCCCGCCCTCCGAGAGAAGATCTCTGCCTGCGCCGAACAGCACGGACTGACCGGTCGGCGCCTGCGCGAACTGCACCTGGCAGCGACAGAGGTGGCCACCAACAGCATCCGCCACGGCGGCGGACAAGGCGTGCTGCGCACCTGGAGCGAGGAACGACGGCTCATCTGCGAGTTCCGCGACGCCGGCTACCTGGACGACCCACTGGCCGGACGTACGATGCCGACCCCGAGACAGGTGGGTGGACGCGGGCTGTGGCTCGTCCACCAGCTCTGCGACCTGGTCGAGATCCGGTCCACACCGGACGAAGGGACCACGATCCGCCTGCACACCGAGCTGCCCGGCTAAGCCCGCTGGTGTCAACGGTCTGCTCACCGGCCCGGCGCTTGAAGGCACGCTTGACCTATGTCGCTCCAGGGTATGCGGGGTGGTGTCGCCGGGCGGCGACAAACAGAAAGGCGCCGGTGGCACGGGCATAAGCCATGGGGACGGGAGTCGGTTCTCGATGCTGAGGGTGCGTGTACGGCACGCGGACACGACGGTTGTCCGGCTGCCGACCGAGGTCGACTACGACAACGCCTCCGACATCGGCGCCCGGTGCGAAGACCTGATCAAGGAGGGCTGCGGCACCCTCGTACTCGACGCCTCCGAAGTGCAGTACCTCGACTCCTCGGGCGTCAGCATGATCATCACGCTGTCCCGCGCGCTCGACAACCATGCCGGCACCCTGCGCCTCGCCGCCCTCAGCGACCACTACCAGCAGGTGTGGCGCCTCCTCGGCCTTGGCACGCTGCTCCCCGTCTTCCCCACCGTGCACGCTGCGCTCGACGGGCGCGTCACAGGCGCCTGCGCTGATACCTCGGAGTCACTCGACCACGCCTGAAACCAAAACCCGGACAAACGGCATGTGGACGAGCCACCACCTTCGCTCATCGCGTCTGCGAGCCGCTCAGATCCGCGCCGTCGGTGTCCTGCCCGCTGCGCCGCCTGGTGTCCCTGGTCCTGCCTCGCCCGGCGGACTGGGCCGTAACAACCGGATCACCGAGCATGACAAGGTGTGGCGCACCGCCGTGGTGCAGGGCGACGGCGACACCCTGGTCCCCCATGTGGACCTCGAAGGGCCTATGCCACCGATCCCGTAGGAATCCGTGATGCCTCTGTCCAAGCTCTGCGAGGTGTCACTTCCAGCCTGGCCGGCCCCAACACCTACCGACCGGTACCGGACTCCGGCATCACGGCCGAGCAGCACCGCCTGTTCGAGACCACCGGCCGTGGCGGTCACGGGAGCGGCCAGCGCTGTCGGCGGCTACGCCCTCCAGCTGGCCAAGGCAGACGGGCTAGCTCCGGTGGTCGCTGACGCGGCGCCGACAGACGAGCGGTTGGTGAGGGGGCTCGGCGCCGACGTGGTCCTGTCGCGAGGACGCCGTGCCAGTGCTCCTCATCGGGCGGGCACTTGACCGTCTGGCCGGCGCTGGCGCGTACGACGTGGCCGTCGCGGGTGCCGACGAGACCGACGCCGTCGGTGAGGCAGAGGGTCTGACCGTTGGCGTGGGAGTGCCAGCGGGTGCGGGCGCCGGGTGAAGCGGACCAGGGCGGTCGCCGACCGGGCCGGCTCGGCGGGGGTCTCGATCATGTTGAGGTAGACGTCGCCGGTGAAGCGCTCGGGGCCGGCCCGGTGGGCCGGTGATGAGGCTGGACATCAGGAACGACTCGTCGCCGAGTTTCACCTCGTGCACGTCCGCGTCCGGCCCCGGACGCCTCCCGGGCTGTGGCTCAGGCGTCGATGATGACGGGGATGATGAGGGGTTTGCGGCGGTGGGCGCG